>CALBJX010000001.1 GCA_937893015.1 uncultured Verrucomicrobiales bacterium
TTGACTTCGTACATCGTACATCGTACATCGTAAATCGTACATCCCTACAAATCCCTCTTTGTCGCATAGTGTACGCAAAAACAGCCTGCCGCAAAGCGGCAGGCTGTTGGAAATGTTGCTGTCGGGAACAAGCATCAGAACTGCACGGAGGCACCCACGAGGATGGTGTGGCCCGTGTAGATGTACTTGCTGTCACCGCTGCCGACGTAGGTGCGGCCGAATTCGTAGCCGGCCTTCAGCATGATGGCGTCGCTGGGCTGGTACTTGAGACCGCCGCCCACGGAGAAGGTGAAGCCGCCGTCATCCTCGGTCTCGCGATCGCCGTCAAACTTGGAAACGGCGTGGGTCAGCGCATAACCCGCCTTGCCGCCGGCGTAGAAGAGCACGTCGTCGGTGATTTCAAGGTTCAGGTCATAACCGGCCGTCATGGGCACCATGAACAGCTGATTCTTCACGCCGTCGATGGTTTCGGAACCGAACTGGGGCGTGACGTTCAGGTTGAACTGGTGGCGCACGGTGTCTTCACCGCTGGAGTACAGGTTGAAGCTCAGACGGGCACCATACATGTCGGGCATATCGTGGTCACCGGCGATGGTGTACACGGCATCCAGACCCCACATGGGCTGCATGTCATAAGGCGTCAGCGCACCCGGCTGGGGAGAGGGCAGCACGTAAGGAGCAGCGGAGGCGACGCTCGCAAGAGCGGCCACAATAGCAGCAGATGTCAGAAACTTTTTCATAGACGATTTCTCTTTAGCATACTTTTTCATCGGAAACAAGCATATTTCAACAAGTTTGCGGAAAAAACACACCTATCCCGACGTTTTTTTGACGAGTCTCGACAAAAAACGTCGGGGCGCGAGCGGCGTAGGCGTGCCGCTCCCTGATTATGCTTGACTTTCGCGCCTACGCGCGTATAGTACCCGCGACATGAAAGAGCAGATTGCTATCGTCCGTAATGAAGCCCTGACGCACATTGCCGGTTTGGCCGACATGAAGGCGTTGGAGGATGCCCGCGTGGGCATTCTGGGCAAAAAAGGTTCTCTCACCCAGCTGCAGCAGGGGATGCGCGATGTCCCCAAGGAGGATAAGCCCGCCGTGGGCGCGCTGCTGAATGAAGCCCGCGCCGCCATCACCGCCGCGCTGGAGGAGCGTAAGGCCGCCCTGCAGGAGCAGCTGGATGCCGCCGCCGTGGCGGGTGTGGATGTGACGATGCCCGGGGCCGCGCTGCCCGAAGGCGGCTTGCACCCCATCTCCATCGTCCGTGATGAGGCGGTGCGCATTCTGCGCCGCATGGGCTTCACGCTCTCCGACGGTCCCGAAATCGAGGACGAGTGGCATTGCTTCGACGCGCTCAATACGCCCGATGACCACCCCGCCCGCAACGAGAAGGACACCTTCTATTTTGACAGCGGCAAGCTGCTGCGCACGCAGACCAGCACCGTGCAGGCCCGCACCATGGAGAAGCAGGCGCCCCCCGTGCGCATCATCTGCCCCGGCTCTGCCTTCCGCCGCGATGCGATTGATGCCACCCACCTCTCCGCCTTCAACCAGATTGAGGGCCTGTATGTGGACAAGAACGTGAGCGTGGGCGACCTGAAGGGCACGCTGGAGTATTTCCTGAAGGCCCTCTTCGGCAGCGAGACCGCCGTGCGTTTCCGCCCGCACTTCTTCCCCTTCACGGAGCCGAGCTTCGAGATTGACGTGCTGCTGCAGGCGGCGGGGCAGGCTCCCCGCTGGATTGAGATTGCCGGCTGCGGCATGGTGAACCCCGCCGTGTTCGAGAACATCGACAAGGCCACGGGCAAGCAGCTCTACACGGGCTGCACGGGCTTCGCCTTCGGCATCGGTCTGGAACGCCTCGCCATGATTCGCTGGGGCATCCGCGATATCCGCCTCCTCATCGAAAACGATGCCCGCTTCCTCGCCCAGTTCCAATAAACCCTAACCCGAACGATTTTTCGACATGAACGTATCTCTCAATTGGCTTTCCCGCTACATCGACCTCGAGGGCCTCGACACCCGCGAAATGGCCGATATGCTGACCTTCGCCGGCATCGAGGTGGAGGGCATTCAGGAACGCGGCGTGACCACCGACCTCGTGGTCGTGGCGCAGGTGATGGAAAAGACCCCTGTGGAGGGCTCCGACCACCTCAACTGCTGTCAGGTGGACGCGGGCGAAGGCACGCTGCGCCAGATTGTCTGCGGCGCACAGAACTACAAGGTGGGCGACAAAGTGCCCTGCGCCCTGCCCGGCGCGGTGCTGCCCGGCGGCTGGACGATTAAGGAAGGCAAGATGCTCGGCATCCCCTCCAACGGCATGCTTTGCTCCGCCTCCGAGCTGGGTCTGCCCGACAAGGAGCACGGCCTGTGGATTCTGCCGCAGGACTACGCCGTCGGCACCCCCGTCCGCACCTTCACGCCCACGGACACGCTCTTCGAGCTGGAAATCACGCCCAACCGCCCCGACCTGCTCAGCCACTGGGGCATGGCGCGCGAGCTCGCGGGTATCACGGGTCGCGCCCTGAAGGAGGACCCCGCCGCGGCTCCCACCGCCGCCGCGCAGACGCAGCCCGCGGGTGATTTCATCACTCTCTCCGCCCCCGATGTCTGCCCGCTCTACACCGCCACGAAAATCAGCGGCGTGAAAATTGGCCCCTCTCCCGAGTGGCTGCAGGAGCGTCTCGTCTCCATCGGTCTGCGCCCCATCAACAACGTCGTCGATATCACCAACTACGTGCTCTTCGAGCTGGGCCACCCCCTGCACGCCTTTGATGCGGCGAAGCTCACGGGCGGCCTTAACATCCGCCGCGCGGCGGAGGGCGAGAAGTTCACCTCTCTCATGGAGGAGGATTACACGCTGACGCCCGAAGATATCGTCATCTCCGATGCGAGCGGCGCGGCTCTCGCGCTGGGCGGTGTGATGGGCGGTCTCGACTCCGGCGTGACGGAGGGCACGACCGACATCGTGCTGGAATCCGCGTGGTTCCTGCGCTCCTCCATCCGCTTCACGAGCCGCCGCCTCGGTCTCGGCTCCGATTCCTCCTACCGCTTCGAGCGCGGCACCTCCCCGTGGAACGTGCTGCGCACCGCGGCGCGTGCCACGCAGCTCATTCTGGAGTGCGCGGGCGGCACGGCTTCCCCCGTCCTCGTGGGCGGTCAGGCCCCCTGCCTCGTGAACGAGGAGCTGGCCACCACCGCCACCGTGCTGGAACAGGGTACCGATGCCAAGATTTACTACGCGCTCGACCAAGTGAAGCTCGACTGGAAGGAACTGGATGTGATGAGCAACGCCTCCATCCCCCACATGGAAGCCATCCGCATCCTCAAGAACCTGGGACTTTCCAACACGGACGGCAAGGGCACGTGGGACTGCCCGCCCTGGCGACTCGACCTCAAGCGTTCCTGCGACCTGCTGGAAGAAATCGTGCGCGTGTACGGCATCGACAACATCCCCGCGACCACGACCTCCGTCTATGTGGAGGAAACCGCCCACGACCGCGCACATGATTACCGCATGAACATCTCCCGCAAGCTGGCGGGCGCGGGTTTTTGGGAGGTGCAGACCTTCAAGCTCATCGCCGCAGAGAGCATCGACCCCACCATCGCTTCCGTGCAGTACGCCCTGCCCATCAAGCCCCTGATGGACGGCGACATCATCCGCGTCTCTCTCCCCATCTCGGAGGACCACTCCACCCTGCGTCCCTCGCTCGCTCCCGGTCTCATCGCCGTGGCGGCGCGCAACATCAATCAGGGCATGGAGAGCCTGCGCTTCTTCGAGTGCGGACGCGTGTTCCGCAACACGGGCGGCGGCAAGGGCAAAGACATCGAGAACGAGGTGCTGGGCATCTTCATGGCGGGCAAGCTCATGCCCGCGAGCTGGGCGAACACCAAGCCCGCCGACGCCCACGCCGAGCACCTGCGCGCCGTCATCGACACGCTGGTGCCCAAGGCGAATATCAGCCTTGTGCCCGCCAAACAGGCGCGCACCAACGCCGCCTTCGGTGCGGATATCCAAATCAATAACCAGGCCTGCGGTTACTTCGCCCGCCTGAGCCTCAAGGTCTGCCGCGAGCTGGGTCTGCCCGCCGAGTGCTACTACGCCGAGCTGGACCTCCGCAAGCTGCAGCAGGTGGCCACCGCCCCCTTCAAGGCGGCGGATCTGCCCCAGTTCCCCGGCTCCTCCCGCGATGCCTCCCTCGATGTTCCCGCCGCCACGCGCCACGCGGACATCATGAAGGCTATCGAGGCCGCCAAGCAGAAGCTGCTCGTCTCCGCCGACCTCAAGGACGTGTTCTGCGACCCGACGGGCGAGAAGCTCGCCGCCGACCGCAAGGCCATGACCTACACCTTCCTCTACCGCGACGCCAAGAAGACCCTCAAGGCGACCGAGGTGGACGAAGCCCACAAGCAGGTGCTCGACACCCTCGCCGCCAAGGTCAAGGAGCTGCGCTTCCGCTAAACGGATGTACAATGTACAAATCATCTAAATAATGGCGCGGGCAAGCCCGCGCGGATGGACAAAGCCTGCATCTGACGTTCCGTCAGATGCAGGCTTTTTTCTTGTTTCGGCGGAGCGGGCGTGGTAGCATACGGTCATGTTTCGCGCTGCTTTTGTCGCTGACCTGTGCGGGGTGCTGTTGCCGTCCTGTCAGTCATGGTGCGCCCGTTCCGTGCCGGAGGACATGCCTGTCATGCTCTCCATGTTGAGGGCGGAGTATCATTTGCAGCTGTTGCCGCATGGGGAAGGCGTGCGCGTGCAGCGGTCGACACCGGCGGCTGCCTTTGTGCTGAAGGATAATGCCTACATGGTAGAATCCGACCTGCGCGCGCTCATGCGGAAGGGCTACACGCGGGAAGACCGTCCATTGTCCGATTCAGAAAGGGATTTAACAGAGGATGTCAAAGACTGTAATAAAGAAGGATTTGAAAGGCATGCACATCAAATGCAAGATTTTTTTGCTCATTATGGTCAAGGTTATAGGGCTGAACATTATCATCTTTCAAGATCTAAAACTATTTATAATATTGTAGCTATAGTGAATCCATTAAACAGCACTTATGTTAAAAGTGTTTTATGGCATGAAATAAAGAATTTACCCCTTGGACACTTGGTAGATTCTATTAATGTTTTAGGTAATGCATTACCGGACAGTGCCATAGACTACGCTGAAGCTTATAAGCAAGCAGAAGAACGTACAAATATGTGGTATACACAATGGAAGAAATGCTGTTGTAAGAAAGGAGATACGTGGGTTCGTCACATAGATTCATCAGGAAAATCTGCTTGCACGAATTTCACTCAACCTTCTAATCCGTATGGAGAAACAGCAGCTCCCCCCACATTCGGACGAAGAAAGAGATTTCTTCAGGAATTGGCACCAAATATTTCATACCCGGACATAAAGCCTAATCAGATAAATACCAGAGTATTAAAAGCGTATAAAAACGCTTAAATGTTGGCACATCTGTGACATTCACAAGCATCATATTTACAAAGCAGAGTTATTACAAAAAAAGAAAATGGCTGGTGCATTTTTTCGTTTCTTGTGTTCTTATCGTGTTTTGTTATCCATATTCATTGCATTATTATTTGCACTAATATGCGAGGCTGGTGGATTAGTAATTTTGCCTCGTCCTAGGTTGGATCATCCCGCTAGTTTACCTGTATATGCATTTCACGATTTAAGCATATATGTTATACCCATTTCTACCCTATGGTCACGAATATTAGCACCTCGTTCTGCTTGGATATGTAAACATGCTTTATTATGGGCTATTGCCATGATGTGTGTTAGTGTCTCTTCGTTTTCAGATTCAATGTTTTGCAAAGAGCCTATTATTGCCACATTTTTACATTGCATTATCTTTCCTCTCATATGGTTTAGCATTTCTTTTCTATTTGCACATATCCCTTACAGCATAATTTGTTTCATATATAGATGCAGACATAAACCTACGCAAAGAAACATCATGCTGCTATATGCAATCTGCGTTTCATACATTTTCCTGACATTCTACTTATTAACAGGAAACTGTTGGCATGCATTTTTACGCTAAGCATTTTCAAGCAAGATATTTTTAACCATAAGCCCGCCTCTTAAAATTGCTTCAGATGTACTACCAGAGGATAGCAGTAAAGATCCGTTAGAAATATGTGCGTATATTTCGAACAAATAAGGTTATGGCAGCTCACCCAATAAAGCGTTGACGGGCAAGCCCCTGTCGTGTATGCTTACGATGCCATGGGAAATGTCTGCCGACAGACCGTGCTCTTGGATGCCGCCGCTCCCGAGGATGCGACCAAGAACCGCATCCTTACCCGCGCTGTAGCCGCCGTGCAAGAGGCAGACGGCGTGTACCAAGTCGTGACGACTGCCCGCAACAATGCGGCGGGCACCATGCTCGGCAGTACAGAGAAAACCCTTCTTAACAAGCCATTGCTTTATTGAAATACTTAACTTTAAGAGCTTGTGGAAATTAACGCTTTGGTGTGACGGAGCCTTATTTTTAAACATTTACATTGACTTTATTTTTATGAAAAAATCCATTTTTGTGAATTTTCTCTTTTGCTTCAGTTCTTTTCTGATAGGACTTTGCTTAATTGGGGAAGAAAATCTTATAATAAGAGGGATTATGTTTGTGTTTTGCGGGGTGATTCCATTTTGTTTTATGATTAATATATTTTATTTAAGCTTTTATCGCAATACTTTCTCTGCGCTTATAAAGATTCTTCTGTTAGTGTTTGAAGCCGTTACGGCAGGAGTGATTGGTATTATATGTCTTTTCTTATTGGCAAAAGTAGACTTGATTATGATTCAAATCTTCGGAGAATAGCATTAAAGTTAAGACTTTAGACAAAACAGGCCTTTGGGACGGCACGCAGTGGCAGCAGCTTTCCGCCGCCGCCTACGAGTACGATGCACAACACCGCCGCACCCGCACCACGCGCGGCAACGGCCGCAGCTCGAGCACGGAATATATGTGCTGCGGCGTGCTGAGCGAAACGGACGAGGACGGCATCCGCACCGACTATGCGTACGACTCTGCCCTGCACCCCTCGCTCGCTCCCGGTCTCATCGCCGTGGCGGCGCGCAACATCAATCAGGGCATGGAGAGCCTGCGCTTCTTCGAGTGCGGACGCGTGTTCCGCAACACGGGCGGCGGCAAGGGCAAAGACATCGAGAACGAGGTGCTGGGCATCTTCATGGCGGGCAAGCTCACGCCCGCGAGCTGGGCGAACACCAAGCCCGCCGAGGCCCACGCCGAGCACCTGCGCGCCGTCATCGACACGCTGGTGCTCAAGGCGAATATCAGCCTTGTGCCCGCCAAGCAGGCGCGCGCCAACGCCGCTTTCGGTGCGGATATCCAAATCAACAACCAAGCCTGCGGCTACTTCGCCCGCCTGAGCCTGAAGCTTTGCCGCGAGCTGGGTCTGCCCGCCGAGTGCTACTACGCCGAGCTCGACCTCCGCAAGCTGCAGCAGGTGGCCACCGCCCCCTTCAAGGCGGCGGATTTGCCCCAGTTCCCCGGCTCCTCCCGCGATGCTTCCCTCGATGTTCCCGCCGCCACGCGCCATGCGGACATCATGAAGGCCATCGAGGCCGCCAAACAGAAGCTGCTCATCTCCGCGAACCTCAAGGACGTGTTCTGCGACCCGACGGGCGAGAAGCTCGCCGCCGACCGCAAGGCCATGACCTACACTTTCCTCTACCGCGACGCCAAGAAGACCCTCAAGGCGACCGAGGTGGACGAGGCGCACAAGCAGGTGCTCGACACCCTTGCCTCCAAGGTCAAGGAGCTGCGCTTCCGCTGACACTGAACGGCATAGAGACAAACTTTGTTCCGCCCGCACGCGCTCACGCGTGCGGGCGCTTTTTTTCTTGCTGGGTGAAAGGGAAAGAGATATATACAGGCTCATGTTCCGTACCGCTTTTCTTGCCCTTTGCTGCTGCTCCTGCCTGATGTCCTGCCAACAGCAGATGCAGAGCGTGGTCTATGCCTTGGAGACCACGCAGAACGTGCCGGAGGAGACGCCCGCCACACTTTCCGTCGGGTATGTGCTGTTCGGCTTGCAACTGCTGCCGAACCAAGGCGGTGTGAGCGTGACAAGTTTCTACCATGCCATCAGTCCGCCGGACATTAAAAAGGAAAACCCCGCGGGAACCTTTGTGCTGAAGAACAATGCCTACGGCGTGGAATCGCAACTGCGCGCCGTCATGGCGCAGGGCTACAAGCCGTGGGATGCGGCGCATGGGGAACAGGATATTCAGGGAGAAGTTCCTTACATCTCCTACAACATCAACGGAAAGAGAGTTTATGTGAGCATCGATCGTTTCAGCGCAGGGGATGACGGGAAGACCCCTCTGCACACGCTGAACGAAGCCTGCTTCGAGGCGAATCGGCACGAACTGCCCGCGAAGAAGTGAGGCGGAGCAAATGAAAGGTTGTCGAGCAAGCGCTGTTCAGCGTTTGCGGCGGCGCGGGGCGGTCTTTTTGGCGTTTTCAGCCTTGGCCTTCTCCTGCTCACTCAGGGCGCGGTCGCGTTCAGCTGCTCGTCGGGCGGCTTCCTGCTCTTCTTCGGCGGTGGGGCGGCGGACGACAACTTCTCCGTCCTTGGCCTGATTGGCGCGGTCGCGTGCCTGTTGTTCAAAATATTCGGAATCCGAGAGCCAGCGGTAGCGGTTGTGCGCTTCTTCCTCTTCGGCCCGGGCGCGGCGCAGCAGCTCTTGGACGTGCTCTTTCTCTTGTTCCAGCGAGGCGAGCTCCAGCAACGGGGTAAGCACCAACATGGAGGCAATGAAGGCAACCAACACAAGGAAGATAACACCGGTCACCCCCAGCACGCCGCGGATGCCGTCGGCTCGCGAGGCTCGCAAGGCGGCCAGCTCATCGGGGGAGACGCGGCGGCGGGAGAAGAAGGCCATTGTCAGGGAGGGGGAAGTGTGTCAGGCGTTGGCCGTGCTGCGCTCGGCGAAGGGAACGAAGCGGCCGCGGCGGGCCAGCACGAGAGTGTGCATGCGCTGCTGTTTCCCCTTGTCGGAGGCAGGTACGACAGTGGTGCTGATTTCGAAGCCCGCTTTGCGGAGGATGCTTTCCAGCTTTTTGTCTGCTTTGGAGAGGGTGATGGCCAGCAGACTGCCGCCTTTGAGTGCGTTGAAAAAGGCTTGGGCATCCGTCATGTTGAGCTCGCAGCGGGCGTGTGTGTGGCGCATGAGGATGGCATGCAGCGAGCCCGAACGCTTGCGGCAGAGGGCGGCGGCGTTCTCCGTCTCTACGATCACGCGGGAATCCTCGAAGAGCTCCTTGTTTTCGCCGAACTCGCGGTTCCACGCGGCGATGGCGGCCACGGGCTCCGCAACGA
Source organism: uncultured Verrucomicrobiales bacterium (assembly GCA_937893015.1). Taxonomy (GTDB): domain Bacteria; phylum Verrucomicrobiota; class Verrucomicrobiia; order Verrucomicrobiales; family Akkermansiaceae; genus Akkermansia. The sequence goes on from CALBJX010000001.1 coordinate 9,365, forward strand.
TGAACTTAGCCTTCTCCTTGTTGAGACACTGCATGGCTTTGGCAAGACCATAGCCCAGCCCCAGCCCCGCAATCATAATCTGCGGCTGCCCCGCTCGCGTGATGGGCGAGGTGGCGATGTCCGCCATGGACTGTTCGCTGCCGTAGGTGAAGGAGGTGGCGCAGGGTAGGCCGTCGTGTTGGATGGTCAACACGCCGTCGCGCTCCCACAGCTCCCACAGGCTGCCGTCGTCCGTCTGATGTTCCGCAAGTTTGGTCAGGGGCTTCATACGCGGGGAATTATAGCAGCTCCCGCATGCGGAAGCAAGCACAAGTACAAGGGCGGAAAATCAGACTTTCTTGGGGCGCGTGAGGTACTTCATGAGGGCGTAGAGCCCTACAAGCAGCAGCACGCCGAGCACCACGAGGTGAGACTCCGCTTTCACGGCCTGCACCAGTGCTTCGGGGTTGCCGATGATGCCGGGATGCTCCGTGCCGACCTTGTTGCCGAACCATGCGAGTACGGTGCACCAGATGGCGGACCCCGTGATGGTGGCGAGGCTGAAGGTCAGAAAGTTGACACGCGCCAGACCTGCTGGGATGGAGATGAGGTGGCGGATGACGGGCAGGAAACGCGCGAAGAAGATGCCCGCCGTGGAGTATTGACGCATAAAGACTTCCGCCGTTTCCACTTTGTGAGCGGGCATGAAAAAGTATTTCCCGAATTTCAGGATGAAGGGTCGGCCGACCACCAGCGCACAGACGTACATGCAGCAGGAGCCGATGTAGGAACCGATGGTACCCGCAAGCACCACACCCCAGAAGGACATGGAGCTTCCCTCCTCCGCAGCGGCGATGGCGGCGGGCGGCACCACGATTTCGCTCGGTACAGGGATGATGGAACTCTCCATGGCCATGAGGGCGGTGACCCCCCAATAGCCCCAGTCCGTCACCCATTGAAGGGAGTAGAGATAGGTCAGCAAATCGTGCATGCGGGTATTATGCACAAAACAGGCTGTATGGGAAGCGTTATTTCCATCGGAAGCCGGAAGCCCTGACGGGATGCGCCCGACAAAGAGGGATTTGTGGGGATGTACATTGTCCTTACAAACATTCATTTCCCGGTGCGCATGCGCTTGACAGGAGGGGGGATACGCTGGTATTATTTCAGAAAAGTTAAGCGTCCGAATTGTTATGAACATTCAGGTGGATATTCAGCGCCAAGAGCTCACGCTGCAGGACGATGGCGGCGGGAAGCTGTTGTGCTGCGCTGTGTCCACGGGCAAAGCGGGTATCGGTTGCGAGGAGGGAAGCGGCAGGACGCCGACGGGCCGCTTTGTCATTTGCAGCAAGCATGGCGAGAACGCTCCGCTCAACACGGTCTTTCGCGGGCGCATCCCCGTGGGTACATGGCCCGTGGTCGGCGGGGAGGATGCGATCCTGGCGCGCATCCTCTGCCTCGACGGGAGGGATGAGGCCAACGCCAACACGCGTGCCCGCTATATTTACATCCATGGTACGGCGGATACGGCGCAGCTCGGCACGCCCGTCTCGCATGGCTGTATCCGCCTCTCTCCTGCGGATGTGGTCAACCTGTTTGAGCTCTGCCCCCTCGGAACCCCGGTCGTGATTCAGTAAGATGTGTGCGCGTTACAAAGCCTCGGAGACGCCCCCCGCCCGCGCGGGCAGGGGACAGGCACCGCCGCGCTCCCGCGTGCAGCCCACCCGCGGCGAGTATCCCGAGTATGAGGCTGCAGAGCCCGTATACGACCCCCGCCGCTCTCCTCGACGCGAGGAATATCGGGAAGAGCTCCGCGACTCCGTCCGCGAGGAACGTTCGCGTTATGACGGGCACTACGATGACCGCTACGATGACCGCCGCCGCCTGTATGACGAGGAGCCCGCTCCTGTCTGCCGTGAGCCCGTGCGCGATGCCTTCGGCGAGCGTCCCGAACGCAACTTTGCCCCCTACCGCCCCCTCGGCGAGGATGAAAACCCGCTGCACGAGTTCAAGCGTGCGCCCAAGCCCCGCCTCGGCTGTCTGGGGGCGTTGTGGGTCCTCTTCACGCTGCCCTTCCGCATCATCGCCTTCCTCACGCGCCATCTGCCCAAGCTCATCCTGTGGCCGATTCGCCTCGCCGTCAGCCTCACCTTTGTGGGGACAATTGCGGCGCTCATCATGGCGGCCATCTACGGCGTCAAGGCGGGGCGCTACGACATCACCCAGGTGCTCCACATGCCGGAGCGCACCATCGTGCTGGACCGCAGGGGCACGGAAATCGGCACTCTGCACGGCGAGAACCGCCGCAGCATCGCTAACCTCAACGAGGAGGTGCCGCGCTACTTCATCAACGCCCTCATCATGCAGGAGGACCGCTCCTTCTGGGAGCACGGCGGCATCGATCCGCGCGGCATGCTCCGTGCCGTGGGGCAGGTATTCAAGCACGGGCACGCCACGCAGGGCGGCTCCACGCTCACCATGCAGCTGGCGAAGAATACCTACAACCACCGCCTCCGCAATTTCGACGCCAAGTTCACGGAGATGGCACTGGCCCGCCGCATCGAAGCGACCTACGACAAGGAGACGATTCTCCGCTGCTACATCAACCGCGTGTTCTGGGGTCACACCTTCCTGGGGCTCAAACAGGCGGCCAGCGGCTATTTTGACAAACAGCCGCGCGACCTCACCATCGGCGAGGCAGCCATGCTCGCAGGTATCATCTGCAGCCCCAACGAGTTCTCGCCGTACCGCAAGCCCAGCGCCGCCAGGATTCAGCGAGACAAGGTGCTCAAGCTCATGGTCGAGCACGGCCATATCACCCGCCGCGAGTATGAGGCCGCGCTGGCGGAGCCCATCGTCTGCCGCCAACCCGAGCGCCGCGGTACCAACAACTACGCGTTGGACCTCGTGCGCAGCGAGGTGGATCAAGCACTCAGTCTGCTGGACGCCCACGACCAGCGCATCAAGGACGACGCCGTCATCTCCGGCGGTTTGCGGGTGAAGACCACGCTGGATGTGGACCTCCAGGATGACATCATGCATGCGCTGGATGCGCAGCTGGTGGCGCGGCTGGAGAAGACCAAGGGCTACCCGCACCAGACCCGCGCACAGTATCAGGCACAGCGCGCCGCCCTGCCGCCGGAGCAGCAGGACGCCTTCCGCCCCAAGTATGTGCAGGCCGCCTGCGCCGTGGTGGACAACGCCACGGGCGCCCTGCTGGCCGTGGTGGGCGGGCGCGACAGCGATGAGTCCAAGCTCAACCGCGCACAGCAGAGCCGCCGCCCCGTGGGCTCCATCTTCAAGCCCATCGTCTATTCCACCTTCTTCGACCGCGGCGGCAGCCCGCAGAGTATCATCTCCGATGACCGCATTGTGCCCGGGGAGATTCCCGGGGCCAAGAACTGGAGCCCGCACAACTCCGACAACCGCTTCACGGGTGTTCACCCCGCCTCCTGGGGCCTGCTGAAGAGCCGCAACACCATGTCCGTGCGCATCGGCAACCGCGCGGGTTTGCAGAACGTTGTCTCCTCCGCCCTCATGGCGGGTTTCCCGCGCCCCACGCGCACACCCGGCCCCACCATCTACCTCGGCACGTGGGAGGCCTCCCCCGTGGAGGTGGCCGCGGCGTACACGGCCTTCGCCAACGGCGGCGTGCGCCCCACGCCCTACATCATTGAATCCATCACCGACACGGAGGGCCGCGTGATCTGGCAGAACAAGCCCAGCTCCCGCCGCGTGTTCTCGCAGCGCACGGCGGTGGCGACGGCGGGTATCCTGCAACAGATTACCAAACCCGGCGGCACGGCGGGCAATGTGCAGAAACTCGGCTTCAAGGCCCCCTGCGGCGGCAAGACGGGTACCACCAACGGCTATAAGAACGCGTGGTTCTGCGGCTTCACCTCCGATCTCACGGCGGCGGTCTGGGTGGGCTTTGACCGCCCCGTCAAGATTGCGGAAAAGGCCTACGGCGGCACGCTGGCCATGCCCCTGTGGGTCAGCGCCATGCAGTGTGCGGAAAAGCGCGGTTACCCCATGGGCGAGATTCGCACCGCCCCCGCTAAGGCCACCCGGCAGAGCGGTCTGCGCCTCTGCCGCGTCTCGGGCATGTTCGCCCACAGCGGCTGCGAGTACGAGGGCACCGCCTATACCGAAACCATGGCGGACACGACCAAGCAGCGTGGCGTCTGCACTGCTCACGACGAGCTGGCGGAGGACCCCGATGCCGCCCCCGATGACGACACGGCGGAAGACCCGGACGAGATGCCGGACGAAGATTACGCCGAGGAGGTGTGAATCAATAACCCGGGAGGCGGCGGACGTAGAAGCCCGCACTGCGGCGGGAGGCAGTGTACCAGCGCGGCCCCACGCCGCGACCGCTGCCCGTCGTATCGAAACGCAGCCCGGCGATAATCATGAACACGTGCCCGCGTTTGGCGTAAACGGTAATCCACTTGCCGAAACCGGGGTGCCCCCAGCGCAGGAAGTCGCCGGAGGTCGGTTCGGCCCCCTTTTTGAGCATGCCTGCATGGCGCAGTACATAGGCCACGCTGCCGGAACAATCGTATCCGGCGCTCTCGTGGTTGCCCCCGTGACCGCCGCCGAGGCGGTAGGGGCGCCCCACAATGTGATTGGCAGCGGCGATAGCTCGCTTCACGCGAATCGGGGCGTGCTTGGGAATCGTCGCTCGCCCGTCGCGCAGGAGTCGCGGGGTATAGCCCTCTTTGTAGACATAGGTCGGCGTCTTGGCATAGCGTTGCTGATATCCCTGTTGGCAGGAGACTGCCAGCAGGGTCAGCAGGAGCAGGAAAAGGAACGAAAGCTGCTTCATGAACGAACAGTTAGTGGAACTATTCTAACTCTTTGCAGCTCGTAAAGCAAGATATTTCGAGATGCTTAAGATTGCTTAAAGAATTGATAATACGTGGGGTTAGGAAGGAGACGGCGCGAAGGCGCGGTCAGGGGCGGATATGCCGCCGTCGGTCGGGCGAAATTCAGGGAAAAATAATTGAAGAAAAGGGCTGACAAGGGCCCCCGCGATATGCTATCCTAACGGGAGCGGGGTTTGTTTCGTCATCCCGTTCTCCTTTTATTTTCGTCCGCTATGGCCAAGAGCGATTTCTGTTCCTACATCGACCGTTTTCCCGACGTCAACCTCCTCTGCGTGGGGGATATGATGCTCGACATCTTTGTCTACGGCAAGACCTCCCGCCTGTCGCCGGAGGCCCCCGTGCCCGTCATTCTCTGCAAGAAAGAGCGGCGGATGCCCGGCGGTGTCGGCAATGTCATCACCAACCTGTGCAGCCTCGAATGCGGTGTGAGCTTCGCGGGTGTCGTGGGTGCGGATGCGGAGGGGCGTTCGCTGCGTGAGAGCCTTGTGTCCTTGGGCGCGGATGACTCTCTCATGCTGGAGCCGGCGGGCTACATGACCTCCGTCAAGACCCGCTATGTCTCCGGCCAGCACCACCTGCTGCGCGTGGACCGCGAGGAGCCGCTGCATCTCTCCGATGCGGATATCGCCACCCTGCTGGAGCGCGTGGAAAGCCGGCTGCCCTCCGTGGACACCGTGCTGCTCTCCGACTACGGCAAGGGGCTGTTCGACGAGCGCTTCACCCCCGCCCTCATCGCGCTCTGCAACAAGTTCGGCAAGCGCGTCATCATCGATCCCAAGCGCACGGATTACACCATCTACAGCGGGGCCTACCTCGTGAAGCCCAACCTCAAGGAGTTCCAAGAGGTGACAGGGCAGACCTTCGACCCTGCGGCCAAGGATTTCCGCGAGGCTGCCGTGGCGGCCGGCCGTGCTGTCTGCGCCCGCTATCACGTGGGCAATCTGCTGGTGACGCTCAGCGAGCACGGCATGATTTACATCCCCGGCAATGAGAACGAGCGCACGCTGTGGATACCCACGGAGGCGCGCGACGTGTTTGATGTCTCGGGCGCGGGGGATACCTCGCTGGCCACCCTCGGCGCGGCACTTTCTGCGGGTGCCTCCATGCGGCAGGCCATGCGCATGGCGAATGCGGCCTCGGGCATCGTGGTCGGCAAGTTCGGCACCGCCGCCGTCAAGCGCGAGGAGCTGCGCCTCGCCCTCGCTCCCAAGCGTGCCACGGGCGGCGTCGTCTCCCCGCAGGAGGCTGCCGCCATCGTCGAGGAGCTGCGCGCACAGGGCAAAGTGATCGGTTTCACCAACGGCTGTTTCGACTTGCTGCACCTCGGCCACCTGCAATCCTTCGAGCGCGCCCGCGCCCTCTGCGACGTGCTCTTCGTGGGGCTGAACACGGATGCCTCCATCAAGCGTCTCAAGGGCCCCGAGCGCCCCATCAACGACGAGCTCACGCGCTCGACCATGCTCGCCTCCCTCAAGACGGTGGATTATGTGGTGCTCTTCGACGACGACACCGCGCTGCCGCTCATCGAACAGCTGCGCCCGGACATCATTGCCAAGGAGGGCTACCCGCTGGACAAGTGGCCGGAGGGGCAGCTCGTGGAATCCTACGGCGGCCACGCCGTGGAGCTCCCCCGCGTGGAGGGCTACTCCTCCACCAACATCATCAACAAAATGCAACACTGATTTTTTTTCGATGAACAACGCATGGATTGAACAGGAACTCACGGGCGTGGCGGATGGTTTTCGCGCACTGGCGACCATGGCCCCCGCGATTGCGGAGATTGCCGCCGCCTGCGCCGCCGCGCTGAAAGCCGGGCACAAGGTCATGTTCTGCGGCAACGGCGGTTCCGCGGCGGATTCCCAGCACCTCGCCGCCGAGCTGGTGGGCCGCTACAAGATGGAGCGCAAGGCCCTCAACTCCGTCGCCCTCACCACGGACACCTCCATCCTCACCGCCATCGGCAACGACTACGGGTACGATGACGTCTTCCGCCGCCAAGTGGAAGGCATCGGCGGGGCAGGGGACGTGCTCATCGGCCTCTCCACCAGCGGCAACAGCCGCAACGTCCTCCTCGCCTTCGAACAGGCCAAGCAGCAGGGCATCACCACCGTGGCGCTCACGGGCGCGGGCGGCGGCAAGATGAAGGACGCCGCGGACCTCGCGCTCCCCGTCCCCGCCTCCGTCACCAACCACATCCAAGAGATGCACATCACCTGCGGCCACCTCATCTGCGAACTCGTGGAAAAGGAACTGTTTTCGTAACATTGTCCCTCATCCCTCAGCGGCGCAGCCGCACGAACTCTTAAATCGTACATCGTACATCGTACTTCGTACATGATGAAAAAGGCTCTTTTCCTCGATCGCGACGGCACCATCAACATCGACCGCCACTACGTCCACCGCGAGGAGGACTTCGAGTGGGTGCCGGGCATTGTGGAGCTTTGCCGCGCGGCGCAGGAGGCGGGCTACGCGCTCATCGTCGTGACGAATCAGTCCGGCATCGAGCGCGGCTACTTCACGGAGGAAGTCTACGCAAACTTTACCGAATACATCAAACGCCGCTTCGAGGCAGAGGGGGTGCGGCTCACCGATGTGCTGCATTGCCCCTACCTGAACCACCCCGACCGCAAACCCGAACCCGGGCTCTTCCTGAAAGCACGCGACAAGTGGGGCGTGGATATGGAAAAATCCCTCTCGCTGGGTGATAAGCCGCGCGACGTGCAGGCGGGTGTCAACGCGGGCGTGGGCCGCAATTATCTGCTCGATGCCGCCGCCACGGACTGCTCCGGTGCCGCGGGCATCGTCGCCCGCCCCGAAGACCTCATTCCCTTGCTATAAGCTCACACGACCATGGAAAAGATTCTCGTCATTAAACACGGCGCACTCGGCGACTTCGTGCTGGAAATGGGTGCCATGTTCGACATCCGTAAAAAGCACCCCGAGGCCGAGCTCACCCTGCTCACCAACAAGGCCTTTGTGAACATGGGGCGCAAGATGGGCATTTTCACGAACTACATCGTGGACAACCGCGTCTCCTACTTCCGCATGAAGGAGACCTACGGCGTCCTGAAAGCCGTGGCGGACGGCGGGTTCAGCAAGATTTATGATTTGCAGGGCAGCGGGCGCAGCCGCAAAAAATATTTCGCCGTGCTGCGCTGGATGGTGCCGCACTCCTACGACTGGGTGGACTGCCGCTACGGCATCGTGCGGCACATCGAAAAGAAGGGCTCTTTCGGCTGCGGTTCCCTGAGCGTCGCCAAGGAGGAGATGCACTGGACCCCCACCGACCTCTCCTTCCTGCACGGCGACAACGCCGAGCTCATCGAGAGCCTGCCGGAGAAATACGTGCTCATGATTTCCGGCTGCTCCCCCACGCACCCCTACAAACGCTGGCCTGTGGCGAATTTTTCGGCACTGGCGCAGAAGCTGGCGGAGCAGGGCATCTCCACCGTGCTCATCGGCACCAATGCCGAGGCGGCGGAAATTAACGCCATTGCCGCCTCCACCCCGCTGGCGGTCAGCCTGCTGAACAAGACGGGCCTCATGGATGTGCCCGACCTCGCGCGCCGCGCCCTCGCCACCGTCGGCAACGACACCGGCCCCTCCCATATGGCGGCCATGGCGGGCGGCCCCACGATTGCCATCTACGACAACCGCACCCGCAACAGCGGCACCCGCGGCCCCAAATCCGTCAACCTCATCTCCGATTCCACCATCGACCTCATCACCGTGGACATGGTGTGGGAGCAGCTCGCCCCGCACCTCGGCTGATTGTTTCACTCATTTCCTCCCCTTTCTGCCATGACTGACATGCTCGTTCGTCTCTATGCCCTGCCCGACGGCGGTGCCGCCCGTGCCGCCCTCGCGGAGCAGGGGATAACCATCCGCCTCTGCAACCCCTTTGAGCGGCACATCGTCGCGGACTGGGTGGGCCGCTGCTTCAGCGCACGCTGGGTGGATGAATTCAAGGTGGCCATGGGGCATCAGCCCGTGGGCTGCGTCATTGCCACGCAGGGCGGCAAGCCCATCGGCTTTGCCTGCTACGACACGACGGCCCGCGGTTTCATCGGCCCCATGGGCGTGGACCCGGAGGTGCGCCAGGGCGGCATCGGTCGTGCCCTGCTCATCACCGCGGCGGAGCAGATGAAGGCTCTCGGCTATGCCTATGCCGTCATCGGCGGGGTGGGCCCCAAGGAATTTTACGCCAAGTGCGTGGGCGCAACGGAAATCAGCGGCTCCGACCCCGGAATTTATGCCGATATTCTGCCCGCTCTCCCGGCAAAATAAGATGTGCCTGATTTTTTTTTGCGGAATTTGCAGAAACTTCACGCTTTACCTTGACAGCAGACAGAAATCCTGCTAACTTTCAGAACGTAGATTACCAAAAATTTTCATGAAAAAGCTCCTCCTCCTCCCCGGTTGCGCCCTGCTGGCCCTCGGCGTGCTGACTTCCTGCCAGAAAGAAGACAAGACGGCCCAGCAGCTCGCCGACGAGCTCACCGCCGAACTCCAGAAAGTGACGGACTACAAGACGGCTGAGGCCGCCGCTCCCCGTGTGGAAGCCCTCAATAAGCGTTTCCAGGACGCCAGCGTCCGCACCTTCAGCCTCGGCAGCAACGCCCTGACGGACAGCAGCGTGAACGGCTATGCCGAATCCTGCGGCAATCTCGCCAAGGAAATCGGCCGCGTGCAGGCCAGCAAGCCCGTGAAGGAAGCTGACGGCGAGGTGGACGTAGACCTTCTCATTCAGGCTGTCGGCGTGGGCGCCGGGGCCGAGGCTTCCGCCCCCGCCAAGGAGCGCACCGCCAAGGGTAAGGCTTATCTGCAGAACGAGAACAACAAGGACAACAACAACATGCCCGATGTCCCCGCCTGCTACGGCTCCAAGGCTCTTGCTTCCGCGTTGAAGTACACCGCCGATGTCGCCGAGTTCCCCATGACCCGCATGGACTCCGACGGCGATGTGCCCGCCATCCCTGCTGCCGTGGAGCCTGCTGAGGACGACGAACCCGCCGCCGCTGAGACGGAGGACGAGACGCCCGCCGCTGACACCGCGGACAGCACCGCCGCGACCTCTTCCGACGACGAGGACGACACCACGCCCGCCGCCACCACCTCCGATGACGAGGACACCACGACCTCCTCTGACGACGAGGACACGACGTCCTCCGACGACGATGATACCACGAGCACTTCCTCCGATGACGACGACGACAGCTCCTCCTCCTCTTCCTCGGATGATGATGACGACGATGCCACCCTCGACATCGACCTGTAAAGCTCGCTGAACACGATTTTCTCAGCCGCAGCTCCTTCGGGTGGCTGCGGCTGTTTTGTGAGACACCATGCCCCGCTTCCTCTTCACCTGTGCGTATGACGGCTCGCCCTACCTCGGTTGGCAGAGTCAGCGCGGCGGCCGCACCATCCAAGATGTCATTGAGGCCGCTGCGGTGCGCATCCTGCACGCCCCGCTGCGCATCGCCGCCGCAGGCCGCACGGATGCGGGCGTGCATGCCCTCGCCCAGCGCTTCCATGCGGATATCCCCGACACCTGCCGCATGACGCCGCAGAACTGGCGGGACGCCCTCAACGCCCACCTCCCCGCCAGCATCCGCATCATGGCGGCGCAGGAGGTGCCCGCGGACTTCCACGCCCGCTTCAACGCCGTCGGCAAGCGGTACGACTACCTCATCTGCCGTGCCCCCGTGTTGCCGCCCTTCCTCGCGGGCCGCGCCTGGCACCTGCCGCACGCCTTCGATGCCGAGCTGTTGGCACAAGCACTCCGCGTCTATGAAGGCACGCACGACTTCCGCCGCTTCGCCGCCAAGCGCGGCAACGAGCCCGACAATCCCCCCGCCGATTTTTATCTGCGCACGATATGGAGCACCGAAGTCTGTGAAGAGCAGGGCGGCGACATCCTGCGCCTCCGCTTTCACGGCAACGGCTTTATGTACCGCATGGTGCGCCTCCTTGTCGGCACCGCCCACCAAGTCGCCCGCGGGCGCATGTCCCTCGCGGAGCTCGCCGCCCACCTCACCGCGCTCGACGCCCCCAAATCCCGCTTCTGCGCCCCCGCCGACGGGCTCATTCTTGATGAGGTGATGTACGCCGGACTTCCTTGTCAGGCTACGGAGTTATCCGATAAATGAGGATTTGTCGGGATGTACGATTTACGATGTACGATGTACGAAGTCAAATTTAGGCGCGGCTGCGCCGCGCGAGGAAGAAGGACCAAGGACGCAAAGCGTGTATGAAAAGTCAGCCATTGATGAACGCTTTGCGTCCTTGGTCCTTGCCCTTGCGAGCGTAGCGAGCGGAACTCAAACTTCGTACATCGTACTTCGTACATCGTACATCGTACATCGTACATCGTACTTCGTACATTCAGTTCGACAAATCCTTGTCTTTTCCTCTCCCTTGTGCTATCATGCCGCCATGTTACGAGCCTCCCTTTTCAGTCTGATGGTGTGCGGCCTCGCTTTCGCAACGGAAAGTTTTGAAGAGCTGCCCACGGGTGAGTTGAACCGCGCACTGGTGGAAGACGGCGAAATGATTGCCGAGCCGGAGCATGCGGAAATCGTCAGTCACCACGCCCGCAGCGGCGCGAAGGCCCTGCATCTGCTGGGCGGCAAGAATAAGAGCGTGACGTTTGAATTGGCGGAAGCCCTGTCGCACGCCGCCCCGCTGGACTGCTATGTGCAGCGGTGGACGCGCCGCGGGAACTTCGTGCTCCGCCTCTCCGCCGCGGGTGCGGACGGCAAGATGAAGGAGCTCGCCAAGCTCACGAACGCCGCCGTCGGCAACTACGGCACACAGCTGAAAGCCATGCTGCCCGCGGGCACCAAGACCCTCCTCCTCACCGCCGATACGGATGCTACGGGCGGTGTGCTGCTGGATGACCTCTGCCTCATGAGCGGCAAGATGGAGCTCCGCCGCGTGACCGCCGTGAACCCCGGTCCCTACCCCCTCATGAAGCGCGCCGCCGTCAACCCCGTGATGCGCCTGACGGCGGAGACCGAGGGCAGCGCCGAGCCGCAGGAAGTGCAGCAGGTGAAGCTGCATGTCAGCCCCGGCCTCATTAAGAATGTGACGCTGCGCAGCGGCAACGGCGAGGGCACGGACTTCGTCGGCTCCCACTGCTACGGCAGCGCCGCCCCCGCCGCGGACGGCAGCGTGACTATCGCCTGCAAGGGCCACCTCAACCCCGGCGAAACCCACATCTGGGTGGATGCCGAACCCGCCGCCGATGCCCCCGTGGGCGGCACCGCGAGCTTCCGCATCGACAGTGTGACCATCGACGGCAAGGAGACGCAGACCGCGTCGGAAACCGTCACGCAGCGCATCGGCTACCTCGTCTCCGTGCCCGGAGAGGGCGTGGGTAACCAGCCGGGCGGCGCCGCGCCGCGCCCCTGTGTTGCCTTCCGCATCCCCGGCCTCATCACCACCCGTTCGGGTGCGCTTGTGGGCTGCTTCGATGCCCGCTACAAGCACAGCGGCGACCTCTGCGCCGACATTGATGTGGCCGTGGTGCGCTCCGAAGACGGCGGTCAGACGTGGACGGACCCCGCTGTGGGCATGGACACGGGTGTCGGCACCGCCAACGGCTGCGGCGACCCCTGCATCGTGCAGGCCCCCGACGGCCGCCTGTGGATGCAGGCGCTCACCTGCCACTTCGACGGCGGCGCCTCGCTCGGCGTCTCCAAGGCAGGCTTCGATGAGAAACAGACGGGCCAGTGGTGCATGGTCACCAGCGATGACGACGGCAAGACCTGGAGCAAGGACATCGTCAACCCCACGCGCAGCATCAAGAAGGAGGAATGGACCTGCATCCTTGCGGGGCCCGGTCGCGGCATCGTGACCAAGGCGGGCGTCATCGTCATCCCCGCGCAGATTTGGCAGAACGGCGCCGACCCCCGCTGCATGAGCACCCTCTGCACCTCCGCCGACGGCGGCAAGACATGGCAGTACGGCACGGGCATCCCCCACGCCACCTCCGAATGTCAGGTGGTGGAGCTCAGCGACGGCTCCCTGATGCTCAACTGCCGCAACGAACGCCGCCAAGGCAAGCGCATCGTGTATGTGACGAAGGACCTCGGGCAGACATGGACGGCGCACGAGAGCAACAACAAGGCTCTCCAAGAGCCCACCTGTCAGGCTTCCCTCCTGCGCACGAAGGCGGGCCTTCTCCTCTTCTCCAACCCCAAGGCGGGCTCCCGCAGCCATATGACCATCCGCTTCTCGGCGAATGAAGGCAAGACGTGGAGCGAGGGCTATGAATACGACCGCCGCCACTGCTGGGGCTACTCCTGCCTCACCATGGTGGACGAGCACACCATCGGCGTCTTTTACGAGACGGGCCACGTCTCCACCGCCAACGGCATGCACGGCATCGGCTTCCTCAAGCTCCCGCTGGAGGAAGTCCTGAAAGCCGAGTGAGGAAGTACAAGTTACAAATGATGAATTCGTGCGCCTGACGGCGCCGGAAAGGGAAATGGTCTGACGCTGCGCGTCAGACCATTTTTTTGGGGGGCGGTTTGGGTACAGCATTTCAAATGCTGTAGGCATCAATGAAAGACGTAAAGTGTTGAATATGTGGTTCGGCGGTCCTTGTGCCGCTTTCGCGTATGGCGTACGCTCGATGCGTGTCCCCCTTCCACCCCATACTCTAACGCGCATTTTCTCAACATTTTCCGCATATTTTTCTTGCTACAGCATTTGAAATGCTGTATACTTCCGCCCGCAGGGGTGTGCGAAAGTTCCCTATCGCGCGAAAGGACTTCGCGTCTCTCTGCGACATTATCAATAATATACAATACTTAAGCACAATGAAAAAGACTCTGATAGCCCTCGCGGCTCTCACCGGTTTGGCGTCTGCGGCTGAATGGCCCATTACGCTCAGCTCTTATTTTACTGATAATCAGGGACAGCAGCAGGCAACAGTTGATGCTGTTTATGGTTTGGATAAGAATGGGGCCAACGCCTTGGGCGGTTTGACGGCGGATTTCCTGAATGGTATCACCACCGATACAGTGTTTACCGTTCAGACCGGGGACTTGCTGACATCCTCCGGTGTCACGACGGAGACATCCGTCAAGGTGAGCAGCATTATCCTCAGCAGCTCTATCGGTCAGCACTATGTCGGTGATGATCGCCATTTGAATGTCGTCGTGAATGGTACGACCTATACCTCCGATAATCAGGTAACGGAAGGGTATGATGGCGCTCATTACGGGAACCTGATTTTCACCTTCAGCGGTGACAATGCCTTCACCTTTAATGTCGGTGATACGCTTGACGTAACGTTCCCTGCCGTTCAGAATGTGCAGCACACGGCTTACGGCGTGTTCAAGGGGCAGACGGGTGTCAGCAATCTGACCTCTCCGACCAACTTTACTGCATGGCAGGCTGCTGTGAAGATTGAGGGTACCGCCACCCCCGAGCCTGCGACGGCCACGCTCTCCCTGCTGGCTCTCGCCGGTTTGGCTGCCCGCCGTCGTCGCCACTAAGGCACGGCTCACAGACAATATCTCAAAAGCCCATCCGCGGACGTGCGGATGGGCTTTTTCTCCGCTTCCTCGCCGTCCCGACAAGGCACTGTCGCGCAACGTTGAGGAAACTTGGGGCGGAATTTTGCTGTTGAATGGTATCCGTTCGACAAATGAGCAGTTTGTCGAACTGAATGTACGAAGTACGATGTACGATGTACGAAGTTTGAGTTCCGCTCGCTACGCTCGCCGGATGACGAAACCTGTCTGACACTTGTGTCAGACAGGTTTTTGAAATTCCGCGCGGCACAGCCGCGCCTCAATTTGATTTCGTACATCGTACATCGTACTTTGTACATCCCGACAAATCCCCGATTTGTCGCGCTGTGTCCGTCAGCGGAAAATCACCTCGTATATCTTCTTCCCATCCTGCTGCGGGGAGACGAGGAACATGGTGCGGGCCCCCTCGGTGAGGGGGAAGCGGGCGATGCAGCCCTCTCGGGCGGCGGCGGGCTTGTCGTCGATGGTCACATCCGCCGTGCCGAGCACGATGGCTTCATGCGAGCCCTCGGGCACGGTGACGACGGCGCGGAGTGCGCTGGCGGAGCAGTCGAAGAAGGTGGAGAGGTCGTTGTCGCGCAGCTTGCGGGCATCGGTGGCGATGTCGTAGGGCGGGAAGGTGAGCGCCAGGGCGTTGAGGCGGATGTCCTGCTCCAAATCGCTTGTGTTGGTGAGCACCATGGCGGTGATGCCCTGTTTGGGCATGTCCTCCGCCTTCACGCAGAAGCCTTGGGAGGCCTTGGTGATGGGCAGGGCGGTCTCCGTGCCGTCTTGGAGGGTGACGCGGAACTCCGCCCACTCCAACAGCGTCTCGTTGTCGAGGTCGATATCCGCGCCCACGGCGTTGACAGGCAGGGGGAACTTGAGGCGGATTTCCGAGCCCGCGGGGGCCTTGGCGACTTCCATCACGCGGGAGATGCCGATGCAGGTGTCGTCATCGTAGGCATACATGCCCTTGAGGCCTTCCATGGTGGTGCTCAGCATGGCGGGCAGGGGGCCGTTGATGCGGAAGCTGGTGATGGCCAGCGACTTGCCGGGCATGGGCTCTGTGATGCGGAGACGCACGAAACGCGCCTTGACCTCGGCCTTGCGCAGGTCGCGCAGGATGTTGCGGTCGGCGGTTTCTTCGCCCAGCGGCGTCCATGTCTCGCCGTCCACGGAGGTTTCGAGCAGGCACTTATTCGGGCGGAGGTTCGGGCGTTTTTCGCCGCCGAGCAGCAGGTTCACGGACCAGATTTCCGTCGGTTGGCCGAGGTCCATGCAGTACCAGTCGCCCGCCTTCTGCGTTTCCCCGCTGTCCCAGAAGGTGGAGAGGTCGTTGTCCGTCAGGCTGATGGTGTTGGCGTAGGGGTTGCCGCTGCTGCAGGAGAAGACGGGCAGCAGCTCCTTCTCGCTGATGCCCGAGATGGCGGCATACAGGCGGGCGTTGACGCGCTTGATGGCGGCGTTGAGCACGGGGGTGACATGGCGCGCACCCACCTGCACATCGGCAATCTCCACCACTTGGTTCTTCTGCCATGCGTTGCGCTTGAGGTTGGCGATATGGTCCAGCATATCACCGGCGGTGAAGCAGAATTGCAGGCCGCTTTCGGTGTCCTCCGCGGCCAGCGCGGCGGTGGCGGCTTCACCCGCGGCGCCCGTCAGCGTGAAGGCTTCGAGCCACGGGGCGATTTCCAGTTGCAGGGCCGCCATGCCGGGGGCTGTCTGAAGCTCCCAACCGGCCTTGTGGATGGCTGTGAATTCGTTGATGACGGCGGCATAGGCGGCGGGGTCGTCCTTGCCCTCGGCCATGGCCTCGCAGAAGCGCTCCGCCATGGGGGCGAAGTCGACGGATTCCACGCGGGCGTAGCCGTGGTTGTTCGGGGAGAGGTCGGAGTTGTGGTTGCAGAAGACCTGCATGGCCCCCGCGCACTGCGGGTAGAGGCGGGTGATGCCGTCCTTCCACGAGCGCTGCGAGTCAAAGTGTTCGATGTTCCATGTGTAGTCCGCCACGCCGAAGAGGGCCACTTTGTTGGCCTCGGGTCGCTCCATGGGGTTGGCGACAAAGCCGCTCATCTGCTGCTTCATCTCGGGGTCCTGATCCAGCCCGTAGGTGCAGCCCATGGAGAGGCGGGCGGGCTTGATGTCGTTGCAGGGCCAGTTCCACCAGATGAAGGTGGGGCGCTTGACGCGCGTGTTGACCCACTGCTGGCCCTCCAGTGTGATGTCGTGGACCACGGTGTTGCCCGTCCACATGGGGTGGACACCCTCCGCCAGCCCTTCACCCAGCGTGTTGAGGAATTTGTCATCCGTCCAGCTGCGGTTGTAGCCCGTGGGGCACATAATCATCTCCTGCGTCACATCGGGGTGCTTGCGGATGAAGTGCTCCATGATGTAGTTGGTGAGCTGCACCTGGCGCTCCACCTTGCCGATTTCACCGAAGGAGTCGTCCACCAGCACGCCGAAGTCGCGCACGCCCAGGTCGTACATCATCTGCAGCTTGCGGCAAAGGCCTTCCAGCTGGTCGCGGCCCTCGTTGTGGTCCCACTTCACCGTGTTGGCGGGGTGGATGGCCCAGACAAAGTGGACATGGTTTTTCTTGGCCGCCTCCACCATGGCGCGGATGCCCTTTTGTTTCTCACCGGAGTAGGGCTGGTAGCAGCCCTGCCCGTGGTGCAGCGGGTCGTCCTTGGGGGCGTAGATGTAGAAATTCATCTTGTTGCGCCCGTAGAAATCGAACTGGGAGAGGCGGGCCTCAAAGCTCCACGGGATGCCGTAGTAGCCCTCCACCGTGCCGCGGTAGGGCAGGTCGGGCCAGTCGCGAATGGTGCCGACGGGCAGCTCACCCATTTGGGCGACTTCGCTGATACTCTTGTCGGGGAAGGGGTCGCGCTGGGCGTCCTGCGCGTGCGGCACGCCGATGAGCAGCTGGGAGAGCGTCTGCTTGGCGTAGAACACGCCGGTTTCATCGTTGGCGACAATGTCTACCGCGCCGTTCGGGCTGATGCGGATGCCGTAGGCACCGCTGACACCCGCGGGGATGCCCTGCCAGAGCTCGTCATCGGCGGAGGCACCGCGCAGGGAGACGCTGACGGTGGCGGCACGCACGGCGGCACCTGTGTAGGTGCTTTGCTGCGGCGTGGGGTACACGGCGGGAGCCGCGGCTTGGGCGGGGGCAATCATGGCGGGAACGAGGGCTAGGCTTGCGCAGAGCGGGAGTGCAGTGTTCATAAGCTGAGAATCAGGGGTAAGAGTTGAGAAAAATCGGTGAGGCGGAAATCGGGATGCAGGGCGAGGCAGGCGGCCTCCTCCGCCGCGGCGGTCTCGGCCCAGGCGGCGTTGATGATGCGGACACCCGCTTGGTGCGCCAGCTCAATGTCGCTCGGCGCGTCGCCCACATAGATGAGCTCGTCGGGCGCGAGCTGCCAGAGCTCCATCACCTCCGCCAAGCGTTCGGCCTTTGCGTTGTGCGTGGGTTTGCCGAGGCCCATCCATTCAAACATGCCCTCCATGCCGTAGGCGCGCAGGGTGGGGTCGGCGGTGTAGTGCTCCTTGCCGGAGATAAGCCCCACGCGCAGCCCCGCCGCCTTCACGGCGCACAGCATCTCCACGGCACCCTCAAAAGGCGCGGGCGCCAGCACGGGGTGCAGGCGTTCATAGGCGGCCACGAAGCGGTCGGTCGGCAGGGCGGGGTCCTCCGGGCTCATGCCCAGCAGGGCACCCAGCACCCCGCGGTCGGAGAGGCCGAAGTGCCGCACGACCTCTTCCGCGCTCGGCTTGTTGCCCGTGCATTCCTCCACGCAGCAGCGGTACGCCTCCACACACAGCGGGAGCGTATCACCCAGCGTTCCGTCCACATCGAACAACACAGCCTTCAGCATATTTCCCAGTCTAGCACATCCGCGCCGCCATGGCAAGAAAGGAAAAACGCCTGCCGGGAGTATCCGGCAGGCGGGCGGAGGAAATTTTTTGTTCTTGTGCGTTTCAGCGGCGATGCCCGCCGTGCCCGCCGTGACCGCCGCTGTGACCGCCGAAGTTGTGCCCGCCGTGAGCCGGCGCGGAGGGCGCAGACGGGGCGGAGGGGCGATGCAACTGCGGCGCGGAGGGCGCAGACGGAGCGGAGGGGCGATGCATCTGCGGCGCGGAGGGCGCGGCCCCCATCTGCGGGGCCTTGCTGCCGTGGCGGACCTGCTGCCCGCGCTGCTGCGGCTCATGTCGGTTCCCCATCGCTGCGTTCACATCCGCTGCGGGGCGGTTCCCTTTGCGGAGGCCCTGCGGGTTTTGCGGGTTGAACACAGGCAGGTTGTTCCCGCTGTTGCGGCGGTGGTCGAGTCGGCCCACGCCCGGTTGCGGGCTGTTGCGCCGATTGTCGGCGCCATGGTCGCGGAAGTTCATGTGGCTTGCCTGCGGGGCGCGGCTGTTGTGCTGCGGGCGCAGCACGCTCTGCGGGTTCTTGTGGATGGGGGCATTCATGCCGCCCGCCGGGCGGCGGGAGGGGCAGTGATCATGCGGGAAGTGGTGCGGCACATGCACGCGGTGGATGTGGTGCGGGTAGTGCCAGTGGCCGTGGTACCAAGGCGCAGGTGCCCAATACGGCACGAAACAGGCCGCCGTCAGTGCAGCGAACGTGAAGATGGCGACACCCTCGGGCGTGTAGCCGTATACGGGGCGGCCGTAATAGTAGCCGTAGATGGGGAAACCATTGGCATCATAGCTGGCGTCCGTCCAAGCCGACACGGACACGCCGCCGTAACCATTGCTGTACGACACACCGCCGTATACGGGCACTTCATACATGCAGGAGTTGAGGAACAACCCGCTGCAGCACAACACCGCCACGGCGGCGGCCTTCATCTTGCTCATCTTCATAACGTGAATGGGGGGATGATGTTAAAAACTGTTACGGAAGCGTACCGCGCCCCCGTTCTATTCAGGTAAGCGCAGCAAGCGATGTGTTTTGTTTAAAAATAAAAACTTTTTCTGAAATTGCAACCATTTTTTTCGTCTTCCGCCTTGTTTTCGCGCTCCCCTGTCTCGGCGGAAGTTTTAGCGGAGACGGCGCGTCCATGGTGATATCCGAATATCGGCGGTTGCATGCAACCCGTGGGGAAGGGGGCGGGAAATAAAAAATGTTCACCATGCGATTTTGAGGGAAAATTTGCGGGGGAGGGCAGCGAGGTGTTGAAAATAAATGATATAGAGTAATATCAACGCGTGATCATAAATGTTAAATATTCATCTTTTGTGAGGGTGATGGTGAGGTTCCGGAGATGTGACGAAAAAAGGTTTTGCATTGGGGGAAAATAATTGATAGAATGATGGCATATCCTCAGGTGAGGATGAATTATCTTTATGAAAACACATCTCCCGACCGGGCTTCGTAAAGCCCTGATTGCCGCGATTTTCGCGGTGTCCGCGGTGGCCTACAATGCGCAGGCTGCCACTGAATATAATGTGGATACCACCGTCGATGCCATCGACACGACCCAGGCAAGCTCCCTCGACAAGCGTTCCGTCTCTATCGGCGGCGGCGTGACGGTGACGACCGAGAAAGGCGGCGTGCTTGCCAACGGCATTACCGTCGGTGAATACGCCACGCTGAACTCCAAGGCCGAGGTCGCCACGAAGAGCGACGGCAACATTACGGTGCAGCGCGGCGCGCAGGTGACGGTGGAAGTCGGCGCGATTAAGGCGGACGGCGACTTCAAGGCCTCCGACCACACCACGCTGACGACGAAGGACGGCGGTATCACGGGTGACAAAGTCACCATCAGCGACTATTCCACCGCCACCCTGAATGGCCATGTGGAAGCCAACGGCACTCTGACGATTGACGATAATACCAAGGTCAACGTGAAGAACGGCCACATCACGTCCACCGGCTCCATGGATATTACGAATGAATCCCAAGTCACCGTGAAGAATGGCTACGTGGCAACGGATAGCATGCTTCGCGTGAGCAGCACGGTTGCTTCGACCAAGCCGCATCTCTCCGTGACGGGCGGTGACATCACGGCGAAGGGCGCCGAGGTTTCGAACGCTAATGTCAAGACGGATGGCAAGCTGGTAGTGGCTAACAATTGTTTTAATCTCTACGATAAGGCCACAGTGACTGCCACGGAAGGGGTCAGCGTTGAGAACGCCGAGTTGAAAATGGCCGGCGATTCTAAGCTGACAACCGAAGGAGCCATTACCATCACAGGCGCGCATCTTGGTCTGAACATGAGTGGTGGCTCCGTGGAAGCTGCTTCTGTCACCGCTCAGGGCGATGTTTTCTTAAGCGCAGGTCATGTGAACTCCCTCACCGTGACAGGTGCCGTGACATCAACGGAATCGGGCGTGTATATTGCAGGTGTTATTGACAACCACAGCACGGCGAAGGCTGATACCGTGGAGGCGAAGACCCATATTGGTGTCGATAGAGCCGACCTCACCGCCGACACTCTTATTCAGGCGGGCCATAACCTGACGGTGACCAACGGCACCATCAGTGGCACGGCTGACATCATCGCCATGGGCGGGACAGACGAGCACGACTTCAAGGACATCACCATCGAGGACTCCACCGTGGAGGGTGCTTCCCTCACCTCTGTGAAGGGCAACATCACCATCAAGACGACCGATGAGACGCTGGCGGCTCTGGAAGAGCACCCTGAGCTCATCACCGGCGCGGTGGAACTGACGGGCGACATGAAGGCGGAAGTCGGCTCCATCACCATCACCAAGTCCGATGTGAATGTCGGCGGCAAGGTGGTTGCTGACAAGGGCCTGAAGGTGGAAGGCATTGAAGTGACGGACGAAGAGACCACGGGCAACACCCTGCAGACGGGTGACATCATCGTGGCCAACAAGGTGGCTCTGGAGGACACGAAGAAGAGCATCCATGATACCATCGTCGGCGGCATCGGAACGGATGACGGCAAGAAGAACACGATTAAAAACACGGTTGCGAATCTGGCGAACCACCTGAAGGGCGTGGACATCGCGAATGTTGCCGAGGGCAGCGCCGTGGGCGAGGTTACGTCCGTGGGCGATATCACCATCAAGGGCAGCACGCTGACCGCCGGTTCCCTGACGGCTGACACCACGGAGATGGGTGCCGCCATCATCGAAGCCGCTCATCAGGGCAACTACGGCGAGAAGTTTGAGAAGGAACTTGCTACCAAGCTCCCTGTCGCCAAGATTACCGTGGAGAACTCTGATGTCACGGTGACGGGCGATGTGCTCTCCCAGACCACGCTGACGGTGACGGAATCCGATTTCGCCTCCGGCGATATCGTGGCCGATGCCGGCGTGACCATCACGGGTGCGCCCAAGGTTGAGGTGGACGGCGAGATGCTGGACAACCGCAACACCATCGCCACGGGTGATATCACCGTGGAGAACATCGCCGCCACGGCGAAGGCTGTGGACACCATCGCTGAGGCGAAGCAGAAGGCTATCGACGAGAGCATGAGCGATGAAGCTGCGCTGAACCTGCTCGAAAGCAAGGTCGTTGCCATGCCGAGCACCTTCGGTGATGTGAGCATCTCGAACGTGCGCAAGAGCACCGTGGGCGATGTCGAAACCACGGGCAATATCGTTATCAAGGGCAGCAAGCTGACGGCTGACTCCCTGACGGCGGATGCCAGCGAGGTGCGCGAGACGCTGACGAGCGCCATCGACGCGGCGTTCGGCTCCGAAGGCGTTGAGAAGGTGGCGGACAAGCTGCCCACCGTGAGCATCGCCGTGGAGGACTCCAAGGTGAATGTGAAGGGCGAGGTGACCTCCGACACCACGATTAAGGTGACGAACGGCTATCTGAAAGCCAAGGGCGATGTGACGGCGAATGACGGCAACATCACCGCCGAGGATGCCGACCTTGCCTCCGACGACATGACCGCCGAGCACGGCGCTATCACCGTGACGGGCGGCTCTCTGAACGCCAAGGGCGATGTGACGGCTGATGCCGGTCTGTCTGTGAGCGGCAATGAGGAAGGCACCAGCACGCTGACCGCGAAGAGCATCACTGTTGAGAACAAGGATGCCATCGCCGACGCGAAGGACACCATCGCTGAGGTGGCTGACAAGATTGATGGTACCACCTTCACCAAGGATGACGCGATTGCGGAGCTTCAGACTGAGACTCTGAATCTCGCGGGCGTGACCATCAAGGATATGGCCGAGGGCAGCGAAGTGGGCGCGGTGTCCACCAACGGCAGCATCTCGATTTCCGGCACCACGATGCAGGCTGACTCCCTGACGGCGGATTCCACCGCCGTGCGCGAGGACATCATCGCCACCATTGCGGGTGCGCTTGATGCCGACGCCGTGGAAGAGCTGGAGAACCTGCAGCCCGATAAGTCGCTCATCTCCGTGAAGGAATCCGATGTGACGGTGACGGGTGATGTGTACTCCGAGACCGGGATTATCGTGGATGGCAGCGACACGGGCGCCTCTCTGCTGGCTGAGGGTAATGTGACCGCGGCTGACGGCCACATCACCACTTATAGCGCCGACATTGCCTCTGCCGACATGACCGCTGAACATGGTCGCATCGTTGTGCTCGGCGGCTCGCTGGATGCCACGGGCGATGTGGTGGCCGATGGCGGTCTGAATGTGGTCGGCAATGAAGAGGGTACCAGCTCTCTGAATGCCGCGAGCATCACCGTTGAGAACAATGAGACCATTGCCAAGGCGCAGGACCGCCTCGTGGAGATTAGCGAGGACGGCAGCATTCTGGACAAGGAGTCCGCAATCGCCGCCGCGCTGCTCGATGTGAATCTGATGACCACGGGTCCCGCCGCCGGTGTGGAGGTTAAGAACGTGACCTCCGGCACGGTGGGCGATGTGGCTGCCGCGGGTAATATCACCATCAAGGACAGCAAACTGACCACGGGTTCTCTGAATGCCGATGCTTCCGATCTGCGCGAGGCTATCGCAGACACCATCTCGACTGCGTTCTCCCCCGCGATGGCGGATCAGATGGAGGAGCTGATGCCTGTTGTCAAGATTACCGTGACGGATTCCACCGTGACGGTGGAAGGCGATGTGACCTCCGAAAGCACGATTGCGACCACGGACTCCGTCGTGAAGGTGGCGGGCGATGTGGCCGCTGCCGAAACGATTACCATGGAAGGCGGCAAGCTGATTGCCGAGGGCGCGGTGACCGCTGAGGAAGAAGTGACCGCGACCGCCGCCACGCTGCAGGCACAGACCATCGAGGCCGAGACGCTGGTTGTCAACGACGGCAGCAAGGTGAAGGTGGAAGACACCATCACGGCTGACATCGACGGCAACGGCGGCACCATCACCTCCACCGGCACGGAAGGCAAGGGCCTGACGATTGTCGGCGATGTGAACTCTGATGGTGTGGCTATCAGCACCCCGCAGGGCGGCGACATCGTCATCGGCGATGTGGATGACCCCACCTCCGGCCTCGGCAGCATCACGGGCGACCAGAACACGGTGACCGTGAAGGGTGACGGCGATATCTCCGTGATGGGCGACATCATGGGCGACGAGAACACCCTGAAGGTGACGGGCAACGGCGGCATCACCGTGAACGGCGCCATCAGCGGCGATAACAACAAGATCACCACGAAGGGCGAGGGCGTTATCGTCATCAGCGAGATTGCCGGTACCGAGGGTACCACGGTGACCGCTGCCAACGGCGACATCACCATCGACACGTTCAGCGATACCATCGATCAGATGACGGTGACGAGCAAGAAGGGTGGCGTGACGGTGACCAATAATTCCGCCGCAACGCTGAAGGAATCCGCGATTACCGCCAAGAAGGACATCGCCATCGGCGACGAGTCGGGTACGCCCAACCTGCTGACGCTGGCGGACGGCACGACGGTGACCTCTGCTAAGGGCAATGTGGCTCTGATGCAGAATGTCACGGCCGACGCTTCCGCCATCGAAGCAACCGAGGGCAAGGTGACCTTCACCGGGGCGAGCAACACCATCACCAACGGCGCGACCGTGACCGCGGGTGACAGCATCGACGTGGCGGAGGGCGCTACCCTGAACATGGGCACCGACTCCGCGGATGCACTGGTCGGCAAGCTCTCCGGCGCGGGCTCCATCAGCGCACAGCACGACAACCTGAACCTCAGCTATGACGACACGGCCTTTACGGGTCTGATCGACATGGGTAACGGCAAGAAGCTCACCATCTCCGACAAGGGTGTGGGCGCGGATGCCACTATCAAGCTGAATGATGGTGCTGACCTCGATGTGACGTCCACGGGCGCTTCTCTGGGCCATGTGGAGGCGAACCCCAGCTCTGATGTCACCATCAACGCCGGCACGATTGACGACACGACCACCGCGAGCTCGCTCTACATGGGGAACAGCTCCACGCTCAACATCGATGCGAGCGCCGAGTCCGCTGACCTCATCACGGTGACGGAGAGCCTCTCGATGAGCCACGACCGCACGGTGCATGTGACCGCTCAGGAGTCTCTGGAATCCGTGGAGGGTGATGTGACACACACCATCATCAAGCTCGCGGAAGGCGCCGTGAACGAAGGCGTGAGCGAGGAAGTGAAGTACGACCTCGTGGGCGGCCAGCGCGCGCTGCAGGGCAAGAACATGAACCTTGTCAACGCGGGTGACCATGTGGATTTGGTGATTTCCACCAACTTCCGCGGCACGGAGAAGACCAAGCCCAACCAGACGGCGGTGAACGGCCCGCTCAAGGAGCTTTCCGCTGAGGTGCCCCACAACCCGGGTCTGCTGGCTGAGATGCCCTCCGACCTCGCCCACGTGCTCGACGCTCTGGATAACACCCGCAGCGAGGCCGCTACGCTGGACGCTCTGCAGGCCCTCAGCGCCGCCGGCAATCTGGTGGTGACCAACATGATGATGGATTCCTCCCGCAACCACCTGAGCACGCTGCGCAGCCACATGGGTGCGCCTGTCTGCAAGGACACGGGCAAGAAGGGCGGCAATATGTGGGCAGCCTACACGGGCGGCCACGACGCCATCGGCGGTGATGAGTACACGGGTGACTACACCCGCACGCATCAGGGTGCCATCATCGGCACGGACTACAGCGTGAGCTGCAACGCCTCCGTGGGTATCTCCCTCGGCTACGAGCACAGCATCGGCCACCAGGACGGCACGCGTGCCGAGGCGGACACGATGTTCGCTGACCTCTACACCACGGTCAAGACGGGTGTGCTGACGCACCGCTTCTCCGCGGGTGTGGCCCTGCACGACATCGACACCAAGCGTCACGCGGGTGTTCTCGCCGCCTCTCACAGCTACACGGGCAACAGCACGGGCAGCATGGATGCTCTCACCGTGAACCTCGGCTATGAAATCAGCGCCGATGTGAAGCTGGGCAAGGCGAGCACGCTGACGCCCTTCGCCTCCGTGGACGTGGCTATCCACCAGATGGATACGCTGAACGAGAAGGGCCAGGGCGATGCCTCCGTCATCACCGAGTATGACGAGCCGGTGCAGGTCGATGTGGCCTTGGGTGCTGCTTACACGCACACCTTCGCCTCCGGCGCCGCGCTGAGCGCCTTCGCCGCCATCCACGGCGAGCTGAGCGAGAACCAGCCTGAGGCCACCAACCGCTTCGCGGGTGCCGGCCGCTCCTGGACGACCAAGAGCGCCGAGCGCAAGCCCGTCTACGGCGAGATCGGTGCCTCCGTGGTGCTGCCTATCTCGACCTCGACCTCCCTCATCGGCGGCGGCAACTTCGAGTTCAGTGATGACCGCGTCTCCGTCGGCGGCAACGTCGGCCTGAACGTGAAGTTCTGATAAAGCCACGCGCCTGACGGCGCAAAACGGCAGGCCCGGTCTGATGCACGCATCAGACCGGGCTTTTTGAATTCCGCGCTTTGCGGCGGCTTTCATATATCCCGCTTGCATCCGGGGCGGCTTTCGGGTATCATCTCCGCATGCCAGAATTGCCGCCCACCGACGCCCCCTGCGGCGTGTTGCTCATCGACAAAGACCCCGGTTTCACCTCGCATAACGCGGTGGCCCTCTGCCGCCGCATTCTCAACTTCAAAAAAATCGGGCATTGCGGCACGCTGGACCCCATGGCGACGGGCATGCTGATTGTCGTGATCGGCAAGGCGACCAAGTTCCAAGACCTTCTCATGGGCGAGGACAAGGTGTACACCGCCACGATGAGGCTCGGCATCGAGACGAACAGCCAGGATGCGGATGGTCAGGTGGTGGCGGAAAAGCCCACCGACGGCATCACGGAGGCGGACATCCGCGCCGCGTTCGAGCATTTCCGCGGCTCCTTTGAGCAGGTGCCGCCCATGTACTCCGCCATCAAAATCAACGGCGTCCCCTGCTACAAGCTCGCGCGCAAGGGGCAGGAGATCGAGCGCAAGAGCCGCGCCGTCGCCGTGCTCGACTATGAGATCACCCGCATCGACCTCGCCGCGGCGGAGGTGGATTTCCGCGTGCATTGCACCAAGGGTTTTTATGTGCGCACCTATGCGCACGACATCGGGCAAAAACTGGGCTGCGGCGCCCATCTCACCGCCCTGCGCCGCATCCGCTCCGGCGCGTTTGACATTGCGCAGGCCATCGATGTGCCCACGCTGAAAGCCGCGGGCAGGGAAGAGCTGCTGGCCCGCCTGTTGCCGCCGGAACAGGTGCTGGCCGACCGACAGAAAGCATGAAAATCTTACATTCCATCGACGCGCTCCGCAAGCTCGACCGCCCGGTGCACCTCGCCATGGGCTTTTTCGACGGCGTGCACCGCGGGCACCGGCGCGTCATCGCCGCGGCGGATACGCCCGGGGCGGCATGCGGCGTGCTCACCTTTGAGCGGCACCCGCTGGCCCTTTTCGCCCCCGAGCGGCAGCCGCGGCTCATCACCCCCGATGCCGTGCTAAAAGCCGCTTTGGCGGAGGAGGCGGGCGCGGAGATGCTGCTGGTGTTGCCTTTCACGCGCGAGCTCGCCGCCCTCTCCCCCCGCGCCTTTTTGGATGCGCTGACGGAAACGGGAAAGGTGGCCGGCTTCTCTGTGGGGAGTAACTGGCGTTTCGGGGCCAAGGGCGCGGGTGATGCCGCCTTTCTCTCTGCCTATGCCGCGGCGCATGGGCTGCGCGCGGTTGTCAACCATCTGGCAGAGGTGCATGGCGAGCGCATCTGCTCCTCCCGCATCCGCGAGCTGCTGGCGGCGGGTGATTTGGCGGCCGCCGCCGAGATGCTGGGGCGCCCCTTCTGCATCGCAGGCCGGGTGGAGCAGGGGCAGCACCTCGCCCGCACTCTGGGTTTCCCCACGGCGAATATCGCTGTCACCCCGCCCGCGGCGCTGCCTCCCTTCGGCGTCTATGCCGTGGAAACCCGCGTAGACGGCGTCCTTTACCGCGGCGTCGCCAACCTCGGCGTGCGCCCCACCATTGCAGAGGCGCAGAAAATTGTCCGCTTGGAGACCCACCTCTTTGATTTTTCCGGCGATCTTTATGACAAGCATCTGGCGGTTTCTCTCACCCGCTTTATCCGCCCGGAAAGGCAATTTGCTTCTGTGGCGGAGCTGAAAGCCCGCATGGAGCAGGATATTGCCGCGGCTCGCTGATTCACGCATTGCCCTGTCTGCGGCAGATGCAGGTGGGGGCGGAGATGCGCTCCTCCGTGCGGGCGGTGTCTGTGCCGCGGTAGCAGGAGCAGAGGCGCGGCGCGGGGCAGCGGCAATCGACAAGGCGGCGTTTGAGGTTCACCCAGCGGCGGGAGAAAGGGTACAACAGGCGCTGCCACGCGGGGGCGGCGGCGTTGTAGCGCGTGCGCTCCTCTGCCGTTATCGGCGCCCAAGAGAGGTTGTGCCCCGTGAGCGTGTACAGAGAGGTGACGAGTTTCGGCAGGCTGACAATGCGCGTGTCCGCCGCCACAAAATCGCGGTAGAAGGGGAGGTCCGCCAAGGAGCGGTAGGAAATATCGAAGCGCAGCCCCAGCCGCCGCAGTGTCTCCGCCCGCAGGAAACAGACGCAGGTCATGAGCTCGCAGGTGAGCACGCTTGTCCATGCGTGCGGCTGCACGGGGCGGCGGTGGCAATGGTAGCTGCCGTCCTCGTTGCAGAGCACATAGGTGGTCGTCAGCAGGTCGGCGTCGGGGTGCTCTGCCAGGGATGCGGCAATCTGCCGCAGGGCGTCCGGCAGGTACTGCTCATCCGCATTCAGGTGGGCCGTGCATTCGGCCGCGGTCGGCATTTTGTCCCAAGCCTTGTTGAGCGCGTCGTACAGCCCGGCATCGGCGGCGGATTCGTAGGTGAAGGTATAGCCGGGCTTGTCCGCATGCTCCCGCTGCCACGCCGCCAGCCACTCGCGGCTGCCGTCCGTCGAGCCGCCGTCCTGCACATGGTGGTGCACCTCCACACCCGCGCCGCACTGGTCCGCCACCGAGCGCACACAGGCGGGCAGGCGGTGCAGGGCGTTAAACGCGGGCGTGATGATGTAGAACAGCATGGGAAGGCCCCCCATTCGTGCCGTTTTTTACAGCGCGGCGATGATGGCGTCGCCCATGCCGGCGGTGCCGACGCGGATTTCACCCTCGGCTCCCGTGGCGAGGTCGCCCGTGCGGTAGCCCGCGGCGATGACCCGGCGCACGGCGGCGTCGATGGCATCGGCGGCGGCTGTCTCGCCGCAGGTGTAGCGCAGCATCATGCCCGCGGAGAGGATTTGGGCGATGGGGTTGGCAATGCCCTTGCCCGCGATGTCGGGGGCGGAGCCGCCGGAGGGCTCGTACAGGCCGAAGAAGGCGCCGTCCTTGCCCTTGCCGAGGGAGGCGCTGGGCAGCATGCCGAGGGAACCGCAGATGATGGCCATCTCGTCCGTCAGGATGTCGCCGAAGGTGTTCTCCGTCACCATCACGTCAAACTGCTTGGGGTTGCGCACCAGCTGCATGGCGGCGTTGTCCACATACATGTGCGTGAGCTCCACATCGGGGTACTGCGGGGCGATTTCGTTCATCACCTCGCGCCACATGACGGAGGAGGTGAGCACGTTCGCTTTGTCCACGCTGCACAGCTTCTTGTTGCGACCCTGCGCCGCCTTGAAGGCGACGTGGGCGATGCGCTCCACCTCGCTGCGCTTGTAGAAGAGGGTGTCCAGCGCCACGATTTCGCCGTCGCGCTCGCCGTAGAACTTGGGCTCGCCGAAGTACATGCCGCCCGTGAGCTCGCGCACGCAGAGGATGTCGAAGCCGCCGGGGATGAGGCTGTTCTTCACGGGGGAGGCGTCCGTCAGCTCCGCGAGGCAGATGCCGGGGCGCAGGTTGGCATAGAGTCGGAAATGCTTTCTGAGCGGCAGCAGGGCGCCGCGCTCGGGGCGTTCGGCGGGCGGCAGCGTGTCCCACTTGGGACCGCCCACGGAGCCGAAGAGGATGGCATCCGCCGCCTCGCAGGCCGCCAGCGTGTCGTCGGGCAGGGCCTTGCCGCAGTTGTCGATGCCCGCGCCGCCGACAAAGCAGCTCGTGCGCTCGGTGGTGAAGCCGAACTTGGCCTCCACGGCATCCAGCACGCGCAGCGCCTGTTCCATCACTTCGGGCCCGATACCGTCACCCGCCAACACAGCAATCTTGTAGGTCTTCATGTCTGCGGCCATCATATACCCCGCGCACACGGATAGCAAGTTTTTCCTTCGTCTGCAATCCGGGTGCTTTCTCTGCGGATTCCGTGCTTGCCACAGCGCGGCATTCGGGGTATACTGTCAGCATGACCATGCTCAAGAATCTTGTCGTTGCGGCTGCGGTGGCAGCGGTGGTGGCTCCTGCGTTTGCGGAGACCGAATGGATGACCGATTTGCCCGCGGCGCAGGAACGCGCGGCGGCGGAAGGTAAACTGGTGCTCGTGGATTTCACGGGCTCCGACTGGTGCGGTTGGTGTGTGCGCCTGCGCAAGGATGTGCTCGACACGCCTGCGTTTGCGGAGTATGCCGCCGATAAGTTTGTGCTCGATGAGGTGGATGTGCCCCAGAACCCGAACTTTGACAAGGAGCTGCGCGCCCGCAATGAGGAGCTCTGCGCCCGTTTCAGCGTGGATGGTTTCCCGACCCTCATGGTGCTGACGCCGGAGGGTATGGTGGTCGGCGGTTTTGTGGGCGGGCGCCCCGATCTCGCCTCCGTTCAGGAACCGCTGGAGGCGGCGCGTGCCAATGCCGAGGCGCTGAAAGCCGCGGAGTCCGCCGAGGGGGTGGAGAAAGCAAAGGCCCTTTTCGCCGTGTATCAGTCCCTCGCCGAGGAGTTGCAGGCCTCTGCCGCGGCTCTGCGTGAGGAAATCATCGCGCTGGACCCCGAGGACACGACGGGCATGCAGGCGATGGTCGCCGCTGCCAAGCAGAAAGATGCCATGATGAAGGAGCTGGAAAGCACCCACGGCAACATCGCGGAGATGCTCCCCATCGTGGACAAGTATCTCGCCGAGGCACACCCCGCCAACCGCGGGGCGATGCTCAACCTGAAAGCCCAGCTCCTGCTCACCGCTGCCGACAGCGTGGAGGACGTGATGCAGGCTAAGGCCACCGCGTTGGAAGCTATCGAGTGCGAGCCCGAGACCGCCGAGGAGAACAAGCCCGGCGTGGAACGCACCTTCGCGGATCCCGAGGCACTGCTGGAGCGCGCCCGCCAGTTCCGCGCCCGCCGCGCCAAGCAGCAGATGTGATAGTACAATTCACAAATTGCGAAGAATGTGCGCCCACGGCGCCGGAAAGGAAAACGGTCTGACGCAAGCGTCAGACCGTTTTTGTTGCCCGCGAGCGGAGCGAGCCGAATTCGACCATTTGCCAATTGTAATTTTTCATTCCTACATCAGTTGCAGGAGGGCATCATACGCCCGCGTGTCGCCCAGCGCGGCTGCTCTTCTGTACCACCATGCGGCCAGCTCGTTGTTCTGCGGGGCACCGAGACCTTTCCTGAAACAATCCCCGAGCTTGAGGGCGGCGGCGGCGTGGTTGTTGCGGGCGGCGCGTTCCAGGCAGCTCACGCCGCCCTCGGGGTCGCGGGGGCAGCCCACGCCTTTGAGGTAGCACTTGCCGAGTTGGTAGAGGGCATCCACATCCCCCGCGGCGGCGGCGCGGTCAAAGTAGTGCACGGCCATTTCGTAGTTGCGCTCCCCGCCGCGCCCGCGGAAAAAGCGTTTGGCGAGTTGGGCACAGGCGGCGGGGTCCCCCGCGTCCGCACGCTGTCGGAGCTCGTCCGTCATTGGGGCAGGGTGGCGAGATACAGTGAGATGCCCTTGAGGCACATCTCAATGGCGAGCAGGGTGAGGAAGGTGCCCATGAGGCGCTCCAGCACCATCGCAAAATGCTTGCCGCAGCGGGAGATGAGCAGCACGGAAACCGCCAGCAGCGCACCCGTGGTGACGCAGGCCAGCACGATGGCCACCAGCGGCTGCCATGTGATGCCGCCCGCCGCCTGCAACATGACGTAGGCGAGCCCCGCAGGGCCCACGACCAGCGGCGTGGTGATGGGCACGAGGAAGGGCTCGTTCTTGGCGGATTTCATCTGCTCCTCGGGCAGCTCGGGCTCGGGGGAATCATCGCCCAGGATGTTGATTTTCGGGAAGATGAGGCCGATGGCGATGAGCAGCAGCAGCAGACCGCCCGTGATGTTCAGCGTGGCATCCGAGATGTCGAAGTAGTGCAGGATGTGCCCGCCGAGCAGGTAGAAAAACACCAAGAGCAGGGTGATAAACACTGTCTCCCGCAGCAGCACGGGCAGACGGCGGCGGCGCGGCACACGGCGCAGCAGGCTGTGCACGATGGGCGCGTTGCCGAAGGGATCCAGAATGATGAGCAACGTGCAGGCGGTGGCCGTGAGGGTTTCCCAGTTCATGTGGTGAGAGCGGTATAAACGTTAAAATTCTTTGTGGGCGAACACCCATGTCGCCGTGAGCAGGTGCAGCAGCATGTAGAGCAGGGCGATGAGCGCGAGCCCGCCGAGCATGCCCCACGACAGCAGGACGCCCGAGGCGGCGGTGTCTGCCACGGAGAAAAGGCTGAAATCGGGCAGCAGAATGGCGCATGCCTGCTCTGCGGTGCGGACGGCGGCGCCGGTGCCCTCCCCGATGGTGAAGGCGGCGAAAAGCGTGCCGCGGAAGAGGCCGATGAAGTAGGCCCCCAGCCCGAAGATGATGCTCACGATGCTGCCGCTGGTGACACAGGAGAGCAGCAGGGTGAAGGTGGTCAGCACGCTCCAGCCCAGCAGGGCGGCGAGGATGCCGCGCTGCGTGTTCCATGTGTTGGCCTCCGCCGCCACTTGGTCGAGGTAGGGCTGAATCTCGGCGGCGGAAAAGCCGTTCGCCGTCAGCTGCGCAGTGATGTCCGCACAGATGGAGGCCTCCCGCAGGGCGAGCAAGGCCGCCATGAGCGCGTCCATGAGCCCCACCGTGAGCACCAGCAGGGCAATGACGCCGAGGGCCTTGCCCGCGAGGTAATCAAAGCGCGGCACGGGTTTGCAGAGGATGGTGTAGAGGATGCGGTCCTCCGTGTCGCGGGGCAGCAGCAGGGCCGTCGCCGCCACGCAGAAAAGCAGCCCGAAGAGCTGCATGCAGCCGAGGCAGACGTCTTTGAGAAACTGGAGCTGCGCGACGCCGCGGAACTCGACGCTGATGTTCTCCTGATAGGGGATGAATTGCAGGGCGAGGATGAGCAGCGCCGCCGCCGCGGGCACAAGGAAGAGCCGCATGCGCACCAGCTGCGTGAGCGTGACCCCCGCCACCGCCGCGATGCGGGCGGGCATTCCCAAGAGCTGTTTCAGGAAGGAGGTCACGGGGAGAAAGGAAAAAGTGCTCAGCCTTGGCGCTTGGCGTGCTCACCGGCCTCAATCAGCTTCCAGAAGGAGCGGGATTTTTCGAGCTTCTGGTCTTCCGTGCCTCTGCCCATGCCGGAGCGATAGAAGAAATCTTTGAGAGAGTCGGCATGCAACACACGCTGGACGACCACCACGCCGTCCTCGATGGTGAAGTAGATGCGGTAGGCCTCCGTACGGAAGCGGTAGATGCGGTTGCCGTCGCGCTCGATGACGCCGAACTCGGAATCTGCGGAAGGATTGCGCAGCACCTCCTCATCTACCTTGAAGGCAAAGAAGAGTTTCAGCTGCTCCATCGTCGGAATCGCGGAAACTTCCGCCGCGCTGATTTCGTTGAAAGCAATCTGGTGCATGGGGTGGAGTATACTCTAGTTTTTTGAAAATGTCAAGAATTACCACGGGAAGGGAGTGCCCCGCGGGGAGGTGCTCGGTGTGCCGTCAGCGTTCCACCCGCGCAGCCGGAGCTCACGGATCAGTTCCGCCTCCGTCCAATAGCGCTTGTGGAGCACGGCGGGGCAGAGTTCATCCATCTGCCGCCGCACGCCCTCCGGGGAGAGGTGGTTGTTCGTGTCGGCGAAGTCCCGCGCACCGGCACAGCAACCGAGGTCGTGCTCCTTGAGCACGCGGAAGCCGGCACGCACGGCTGTGAGGGCAGCCATGGCGTGTTGCGCACGGCAGGCATCCTCCGCATGGGCGCGGTGAAGGCGCAGCACCAGCGAACACCCCTTGGCACGGCATTGGGATTCCAAGCGATGCAAGCCGCCCAGCTGCGTTTCGGTGAGACCGCTGATGCGGAGCTCGCGGAGTCTCAGGGGGGTAGCCGGTTGTTGTTGCTCATCGGTTGCGGTCACGCACATCCATCCGCTCGGGTGTACGATGGCGTCGTGCTCATAGCGAAAATCGGTGCTGCCCGTTGTCAGGGCTTTGACAATGGTGCCGCTGAGGGAGAGGGAATCCCCGGCGAACAAGGTGCGCAGGGCAGATGGTGAGCAGGGAATGTTGTCGAACATGCCCGCACCGAGGCGGCGGAAGAGGAAGCGCAACCCGCTCGGGCGGGGCGCCTCGGCCATATTGTATGCCTGAAGAGGGAAGACCAGCGTGTCGCCGGAGCGGAGGTAACTCTCGGCATAGGCTGCATTGCAGATGCCGCCGTACAGCCCTTGCCCGGCGCCGTTGATGAGGCGCAGGCCATATCGTTCCCGTGCGTATGCGGGGTCGATGGTGGTGCGGGTTTCTGAGCCGCCGCCGAAAACGATGCAGGGGGAATCGTTCTCTGCGCGGAGCTGTTCAGCCCATGCTTCCGAGGCTTCCGCACAGCGGTTCCAGAAGCGAAAGTCCGGCGAGAGGACATAATTGTACAGCGCATTCCATGCCAAGCCGAAAATCAGACCTGCGAGGAGACAGAGGAGAAGTTTTTTCATACGGCTCAGAAAGAGAAATAGATGAAGAGACTCTCGGAGGCCGCCTCCAGAGTGATGAGCAGAAAGACCAGCAGGCCGCAGGCGGGGGAGGCGAGCAACAGCGCATAGGCATCGCCGCGGCGGCGCAGGGAGAGCGCTTCCAGCCCGATGACAGCGAAGGAGATCGGCAGGAAAAGAATCGCGAGTGCTCCTTGGATTTTCAGCAATTTCAGCGTGGCGACGAACTCCCCGACACCATAGGCGGAGGGAGTGGCGAGAGTCGTCAGGTTCTGTTGCAGGACGGCGGCATCCGTGTCGTAGAAAAACATCCACACAAAGACCATCAGGCCGAAGGTGAGCAGCCACCCGAGCGGCGCCCACAGGCGCAAACCCGACTTGGCGAACAGGCGGTGCCCGACCAGCGCAAGCCCTGACAGCCCGCCCCAGATGAGGAAATTCCACCCCGCGCCGTGCCAGAGCCCCGAGACGAGGAAGACGATGAGCACATTCACCGCCCACAGGCGCGTGCGCCCGCCGCCGAGGGGGATGTAGATGTAGTCGCGGAACCACTGCATGAGCGAGGTGTGCCAGCGCCGCCAGAAATCGGCGATGTTGCAGGCAGTGTAGGGCGAGAGGAAATTGAGCCGCAGGGTGATGCCGAGGCAACGGGCAATGCCGTAGGCGGTCATGGCGTAGCCGCCGAAATCGAAGTATATGCGGAAGGTGAAGAGAAGATTGTTCAGCCACACCATGAAGGCGTTGCCGCCGCAGTAACCGGGCACGAAGGCAATAGCAAGATTGTCCGCCAGCGCCATCTTGAAGAAGAGCCCGAGCACGATGTAGCGGAGGCCGACATTCATGTCGGCGGCGCAGAACCGCAGGGAAGGGGCGCTCACCTGCGGCAGCAGGTCCGCGCGGCGTTCAATGGGACCCGCCACAATCTGCGGGAAGAAGGCGCAGAAGTTCATGTAGTCGATGAAAGGCGGCACCTTCTCGCCCCTGAGCAGTGTGTCCACGCAGAACCCGATGATTTGGAACGTGTAGAACGAGATGCCGACGGGGATGATGAGCCCGCGCAGCGTGTCCCACTCCGCCCCCAGCACCGCATGCCCGAGAAAGTAGGCATATTTATAGTACACCAGCGGCAGCAGCAGAACCGGAATCAGCGCCCCGAGCAGCAGCCGACGCCCGGGCGCGGAGCTCAGCCGCGCCCCGCCGCAGCACGCAGCATAGGCTGTGAACGCTACTGTCAGAAAAATGCCCAGCGTCGGCAGACTGGTGAAGCCCAGCAGAAAGAGACTGAGCACCAGCAGAAAGAGTTTTCTGAAACGCGTTTGCGCGTTCTCCGGCAGCAAGGCCTTACCCGCCGCTAACAGAGGCAGGGATGCAAACAGTATCAGCCAGAAGGAGAGCTTAGAGAAATCCATGGTGCGGTTGATATGCGGAGAGAGGGGGGCGGCGGCTCAGGGCAGGAGCTTTTTCGCGCCGGGAACGTTGAGACGGCGGGATTCTGCGGCATAGCCGAAGGAGCCCTCATCGGGGCGGTTCTTATCGGCGCGGCGGTGGTGCACGGCGCTGTTGCTGCGCAGGTAGGCGACGATGCCGTGGCCGATGGCCTCTGCATAGCGGCGGGCGCCCGCATCCGTGGCAAGGTAGGCGGCGTGGTCGCGGTTGTTGAGGAAGGCGGCCTCCGTCACAGCGGCGGGGATGCCCGCATCGTCACAGGCGTTCAGCCAGCCCGCGCCGCGGTCGGCGTCGATGTAGCGGACGGCGACGTGCGCTTCCTTGCCGCCGTTGGGCATGCCGTGGTTGAGCACCTCGCTGTTGAGCGCGTTGCAGATGGATTGCGCCAGCGGGCGACCGTTGTAGCGGTTGCTGAGCACGATGCCGTTGCTGCCGCCGCTTGTCCAGCCGCGCCCCGCGCTGTTGTGGTGCAGGAAGACGACCGCTTTCGCATGGCGGTAGATGGCGAAATCCGCGCTCACGATGCCGCTCGCCACGCGGTCCGGGAAGTAGCGGGAGGGGTAGCGTTGCCCGTGCTTGTCGGGGTGGCGCAGATGCAGCACGCCCGCGCGGCGGGCGAGGGAACGATAGGGCTCCTTGGCGGGTGTGTTGCCGCGGTTGGAGATGACGCAGCGGTAGCCCGCGCGTTGCACCACGCGCTGCACCACGGGCGCATAGCGATACCAGAATTCCGCCTCGCGCAGCACCTTGCCGTTCACGGCACCGGGGCTTCCGGCACCCTCCGCCGCGGCGGAGTGCCCGATGTCGAGCACCACGGCACCATCCCCCGCGCCGCCGCCGAAACCCGTCTGCTGACAGGCGCAGAAGAGCAGGGAACAGAGACACAGCCAGACGGCCGCCAAGGTACGGATAGAGAGGTATCGGGTCATGGTATGGGGGTGTTAGCCTTCGCCCTCCTCGTCGTCGCGGGGAATGCGGGTGGTGAAGCGCATGAGCTCGGCAATGAAGGTCAGCGGCACGTCGCCCGTGGGGCCGTTACGATTCTTGGCAAGGGCGAGGTTGGCGTCCGTGCCCACGGTCTCGCGCTCCTCGTCGTCTTCGGCGTAGTAGGCGGAGCGGTAGAGCAGACCGATCATATCCGCATCCTGCTCGATGGCGCCGGATTCACGGAGGTCGCTCATCATGGGCACGCCCTTGTTCTTGCCGGGGCGGTTTTCGGGGCCGCGGTTCAGCTGGGCGAGCACGATGATGGGCAGGTTCAGCTCTTTGGCGAGGGCTTTGAGGCCGCCCGAAATTTCGGCAATTTCGCGTTCGCGGCTGTTTTGCGCCTGCTTGGTGTGGGAGCGCATGAGCTGCAGGTAGTCGATGCCGATGCAGCAGAGGTCCGGGTGGTCGCGCAGCACGCGGCGGGCCTTGGCGCGCAGCT
The DNA here is from genome assembly GCA_937893015.1 of uncultured Verrucomicrobiales bacterium. Classification (GTDB taxonomy): domain Bacteria; phylum Verrucomicrobiota; class Verrucomicrobiia; order Verrucomicrobiales; family Akkermansiaceae; genus Akkermansia. Next base: position 46,812 of record CALBJX010000001.1, read on the forward strand.
CGGAGATGGAGATGCCTGCCGTGTCGTCGATGACGAGGTTGCTGCTCTTCAAATCCGTGATGGCGTATTTGAGGCGCTTCATCTGCTCCTTGTCGAGGCGGCCCTGCTTGGCGAGCAGCTCCTGCTTGCTCACGCCGCTGCGGGCGTAGAGCAGACGCTCGACAAGCTGCACGCTGGGCATTTCGCAGGAGAAGACAAGTACGGCCTTCTTGGGCTTGCCCTCGCCCTGTGCATCCAGCGCGAGGTGCTCCATGATGTTGAGCAGGAAGGAGGTCTTACCCATGGACGGGCGGGCGGCGATGACGAACAGCTCACCGCCCTTCAGCCCGTTGATCATCTTATCCAGCTTGGGGTAGCCCGTGGACATGCCGAGGATATCGCCCTTGCTGCTCATCATGCGCTCGAAGTTCGAGACCGCTTGGTCGATGTCGCGCGTCAGGCTCCATTCCTCGCCGCGTTCGGCACTGGCGCGGATGCCGAGCACCTCCTGCTCCGTCTGGTCGAGCAGCTCCTCCACCTCGGTCTCGCTGGTGTAGGCGGCCTCGGAGGCGTGCGCGGCGGTCAGGATGATGGAGCGGCGGATGAACTTCTCCCGCAGCGTGTCGAAGTGCATGCGGAAGAGGGCCGTCGTCGTGGCAAAGGAGAAAATGTCCATGAGCCCCGCGTGCCCGCCCACGGCCTCCAGGCGATGGTGGTCGGTGAGCTCCTGCGCCACGGAGGTGACATCCAGCGGCAGGCCCTTGTCGTAGCGTTCGCGGAAAATCTCCCAGAGGATGCGGTGGGCGGGGACGTAGAAGAACTCGCCTGTCATGCCCTCCGAGATGCACTGGGAGACGATGTTGACGGGGTCAATCGTCATCATGGAGAGCAGGCTCTTCTCCACGCCCGGTGCCTGCGGCATCACGACGGTGACAGCCGCATCCTTGCGGTTGTCGCCTTTTTTGAGGTCGGCAGTGGTGGTGTCGGCGGCCATAGAAGGAAGGAAAGCGGCGGCTTAGCGCGGCATTTTCGCGTTGGCGACGGAGACGAGGAATTCCGTGAGCGCAGGGTGTGCGGCCAGCAGCTCCTGCACTATCTCGGAGAAGGGCAGGGCGGTGATGGTCTCTGCGGTGAGGGCGGTCTTGCCCTTCATGCACTGCATCACGGCGCCTTGGATGGCGGCAATGGCGGGGGCATCCCCCAGCAGCTTTTCAAGGCTCTCTTTCAGCTCGGCGGGGCATTCTGCACGCAGGGCGGCAATCACTTGCCCGCGGATGGCGAGGGCGGCTAAATCTTCAAGAAATCCCATGGCGGTATCAGGCGGTTATAAAGAGTTACTGTTGTTCGGCGGCGAGGGCGTCCACACAGATGGCGGACCATGTCTCCAGCTTGTCGTAGAGCTCGCCCGTGAGCTCACCCAGTGAGCGGAAGCCGAGGTTGTCGAGGGCCTTTTCGTTGGCGCGCACATCCTCCGTGTCCAAATCGAAGCGGTGCACGATGCCGAGGTGGACGGAGCCGACCTCGTTCGTGTCGTCGTTGATGAGGGCGTAGAGGTGTTGCTTCGCCTCCCCCGAGAAGGAAATCTCCTCGCGGATTTCGCGCTCCATGCCGGCGAGGTAGGTGTCCACGGAGGCGGTCAGCCCGTCGATGGGGTTGATGTGCCCGCCGATGCCCAGCGACCACTTGTCGTGCAGGCGGGATTCGCCGCTCTTCTTGGTGCGGGAATAGGCGAGGATGCGCCCCTCGTGGCAGAAGATGGCGTAGGTGATGAGCTGCTTGAACTGCGGGGATTCCTCCGCCGCGTCGCGGTCCATGTAGTGTGCGACACCGGGTTTCAGGAAGGCGGCCAGATATTTTTCGGGCTCCGTGCTCACACCATTGAAGGCCCCCACGGCCTCAAAGGCTTCGCGGGGCACCACCAGCACCTGTTCTCCGTGATAACGTGACATGTGCGCATTGTAGCCGTTCTTGCTCAAAATGTAAAATTTAAAGTGTGAATTCGCTCGCGCTTTTCACGGGACAGGGGGGCACACGCAACCCGCATACGGCGGGTGAGATGTCACCCCTTGTCATTCAGGGCGGAGTGTGCTATGATGTCCGCATGCCCGACCCCGACAGGCAGGATGATGCCCCCGTGCTCCGCTTTTTGGAGTATCTGGAGACAGAACGCGACGCTTCTCCGCGCACGGTAGAGGCGTATGCGCGCTCGCTGGCGCAGTTCCGCCACGGCATGCAGGGACGCTTTTCGACGTGGGCGGAGTGTACGACGGCAGACTTTCGCGCGTGGCTGTATGAGGCGCTGGAGCAGGAACTCAAACCCGCCACCATCCGCCTGCGCTTTGCCTCCCTGCGCTCGTTTTACACCTACCTCATGCGGCGCGAGGGGTTGGCCGTGAATCCGCTCGCGGGGTTGAGCCTGCCGAAGTCCTCCCAACGTCTGCCGGTCCACCTCTCTCTGCGGCAGATGGAACACCTGCTTTCCCTGCCGCTGCAGCTGCCCGCCGACAAGAAGAGCCCCGCGTGGCTGCCCTACCGCGATGCGGCGATTCTGGAGCTCTTTTACGCCTGCGGCATGCGTCTGAGCGAGCTGGTGGGGCTGAATGCCGATTCGTTGCGCGAGGGCGATGACTGTCTGCGTGTGCTCGGCAAGGGCCGCAAGGTGCGCCTCGTGCCTGTAGGAGAGTATGCTCGGGAGGCCGTGGCCCGCTACCGCGACATGGCGGGCATCAGCGGCGATGAACCGCTTTTTATCAGTCGCTTGGGGCGCCGCATGACGGGCCGCAGCGTGCAGCTCATGCTGGATAAATACCTGCGTGTCTCTGAGATTCCCTTCCACATCTCCCCGCACAAGTTGCGCCATACCTTCGCCACACACCTGCTGGATGCGGGCGCTGACCTCCGCGCCGTGCAGGAGCTGCTGGGGCACTCCTCCCTCTCCACCACGCAAATCTACACCCACGTCACCAAGGCCCGCATGAAAGAGGTCTACCGCCGGGCCCACCCCCGCGCCGATTGGGGCGAAGATGGGGATATGTGATTTGCCTGCCGCCGCTAAAGCTTCGGCGTGCCCTTCGGGAAACGGAGTGCGGCTGAACGCCGCAAGGATAGAAAAACCTGTCTGACGCAAGCGCCAGACAGGTTTCCTCATTTCGCACCGATAGGTGCGCGAATTCTCTCCATCACAAATCAAAAATCCCCTATTTCTTATCACAAATACGCCCCTTCCCGAGGCTTCGGGAAGGGGCGTGAAACGTGCGGAAACTGTTGCTTCGCGTTACTGGCGGGAGTAGTTGCCGGGGTCCTGCGTGATGGTGACATCATGCGGGTGGCTCTCCTGCAGACCGCCGGAGGTGATGCGCACGAAGCGGGCGTGGTCGCGGAGGTCGGCGAGCGTCTTGGAGCCGAGGTAGCCCATGCCGCTGCGGATACCGCCGACGAGCTGGAAGATGACATCGGCGAGCATACCCTTGTAGGGCACGCGGGCTTCCACACCCTCGGCCACCATCTTGCCGCTGGCGTTCTGGCCGTAGCGGTCGCCGGAGCCGGCACGCATGGCGCCCAGAGAGCCCATGCCGCGGTAGGTCTTGAAGTTGCGGCCCTGATAGTGCACCACGGCACCGGGGCTTTCCTCGCAGCCCGCGAGCATACCGCCGAGCATGATGAGGTCGGCACCGGCGGCGAGAGCCTTCACGGCGTCGCCGGAGTAGCGGATGCCGCCGTCGGCAATCACGGTCACACCCGCGGGGCGGGCGACCTTGGCCACCTCCTGAATGGCGGTGAACTGGGGCATGCCCACGCCGGAGATGATGCGCGTGGTGCAGATGGAACCCGGGCCCACGCCCACCTTGATGGCGGAGGCACCCGCAGAGATGAGGTCGCGTGCGCCGTCCTGCGTCACCACGTTGCCGGCGACGACGGGCTTGCCGAGCTCACGGAGCTTTTCGATGACGTGCAGCACGCGGCTGGTGTGGCCCGTGGCGGCATCGATGAAGAGGGCGTCCGCACCGGCCTCGATGACGGCCTGAGCGCGGTCATAGAATTCGGGGCCGGGGCCCACGGCGGCGCCGCAGCGCAGGCGGCCGAGCTCATCCTTGGTGGATTCTCCGAAGGCTTCGCGCTTGCGGATGTCCGTGTCGGTGATGAGGCCGGCGAGGCAGCCGTTTTCGTCCACCAGCGGCAGCTTTTCGATGCGGTTGCGGTAGAGGATGGAGCGGGCCTCCTCGGGCTTGGTGTCGGGCTTACCCGTGATGAGGCGGGCAATGGGGGTCATCACGTCGGCCACGGTGAGGGTGTCGAGGTTGTGGCCGTCGAACACGCGCATGTCGCGGCCCGTGATGATGCCTTCCAGCTTGTTGCCTTCGCCCACGACGGGGAAGCCGGAGAAGCCGTGCTCCAGCATGATGCTCTTCACCTGGCTGAGACGCATGCTGCTCGTCACGGTGATGGGCTTGGTGATGACGGCGTTTTCGAAACGCTTCACCTTGGCCACCATGGCGGCCTGGTCGTCAATGCGGTTGTTGCGGTGGATGACAC
>CALBJX010000002.1 GCA_937893015.1 uncultured Verrucomicrobiales bacterium
CTCAATTTGACTTCGTACATCGTACATCGTAAATCGTACATCCCTACAAATCCCTCTTTGTCGACTCCTCTTTTGGGGCGGCAACGATGACAATTCTTTGAACGATGCAGGGAGGGGGAGAGTCCTAACAGGGATGGTGCAAGAGGAAACAACGCATGGTGCTCGTTTTGTGAACGTCATTCGCCTGTTACGAGGCGCGGCTGCGGCGGAGGTGTTGTACCTTTTGGCTCTCTTTGCGTGGCACTATCGCCTCGCGACCTTGCTTCCCGCCGTCGCTGTCGCGGCGGGGCTCCCCCTGCTATGGCTGGTGGTGGTCTGCCTGTGTCTCCGCTCGCGTTCTTCCTGCATCGCGTGCCTGACGGCGGAATTGCTGCTCGGGGCACAGGCCTGCTTGTTGACCTACCTCATCCTGCATCATATTCCGGGTGATATGGGGTTCGGAATCCTGATGATTTTTGTCGGTGCTTTGTTCCAACCGGGCTTTGTGCTCGTGATGACCTTGCTTCACGTTGTGCTCTTTTGCCGCGGCTCGAACGAGGGCAGGAGTTGAGCCGCGAATCAACGGAAAAAGCCGCCGTGCCAGTCGTTGCCGAGACGGCGGCGCTGCTCGTCGACGACGCTGTTCCAGCCTGCGTCCTGCACCTCGGAGATGTTGATGTGCTGGCCGCTTGCGTCCGTGCGGATGTAGAGCACCGCCCAATGGCCGAAGCGATCGCACAGGGTGAGGAAGCGTTCACGGCTTTCAAAGGCATTGTTGACGGAGGGAATCTCCACATCGCTGCTGTCGCGGATGTGGGCGCGGTAGCCGGCATCGAGCGTCTCCAACCCCAGCCAGGCCTCGGCCTCCTCGCGTGTCATGCCGGCAAAGCTCTCCCGGTCGGAGATGCGGGTCATCACGCGCAGCCCCGCGTGGACCGCGGCGCGGGTCGCCACGGGGGTGGTTTTCCACAGGTAGTGCTCCTTCATCACCTGCAGGTCGCGTTGCAGGGCTTCCTCCTCGGTCGGTTGGGGGTAGAGGAAGAACCAGAGAAGGGCAGTGATGACCGCCACCCCGAAGGTGATTTGTGCCCCCAGCTTGCGGAGGAGGAAGAAACGCCATGTGCGGCGGAAACGCTCGATAAGCGTGATGTCTGCCTCGCCGAAGCGGAACTTGGGAGCGGGGCGCTGCGGGTTCGCGGCAATCTGCTGCACGGTGCGGGCGTTCGCCGGGTCCAGCACGGCGGCATCCTCCGTGCCGCTGGCCTCGCGCTCTTCGGGCTCGGGGAAGAGGAAGCGCAGCAGCAGCCAGAGGAGCAGTCCCGCGAAGAGGATGACGGCGTAGTACAGCAGCCCTGTGGCCAGCATGCCGCCCTCATAGGGCAGGGTGGGGTGCACCAGCTCCGGCATCTTCGCCAGCAGGACGGGGTAGGCAAGGAACGCCGCAACGCCCACGGGCAGCGTGGCGCCGAACCAGATGCGCCAGAAGCAGGGCCCGAGAGAGAGAATCATCGTCGCCGCCAGAGGCAGCACCCACAGGTAGCCGCGCAGGCTGTACCACGTGAAGGTGGCGAGGTACTCCTTCGCCGCGTTGGGCGGGACGATGGAGTCCGTGTAGGAGAGGCAGAGCAGCAGGGCCGCCGCTGCGACCATGCAGAAAAGAATGGCGACGGCGCAATAGACCCACAGGAGAATGCGTTGAAACATAGCGGGGCAGGGGGCGAACGTAAAAGAAATCAGCAGAGCCCGAGGCGGCGCACATCCTCACCGATGAGACCGTGTTCACAGGCGATGGCGAGCAGCTTGGTCTCCACATCTTCGGGCGGGGCGAGCAGCTTGCGCGGCAGGTCGGCGATGAGTAGCTCCAGCGCACAGGCGTTGTGCAGCGCCATGGTCGTCTCGATAAAAGGCATCGTCGTCGGCTCATCAAGGATGAAGTTGAGCGGCTTCTTCTTGTTGAGCACGCGTTCCGCAGGCACCTCCGAGCCGTATTCATCCTCCACACCCAGATTGGCGAGAATGACGTTGGAGTTGGTGACATCCGCCGCGCGCAGCTTGTGGCGCAGGGCGCCGATGCGCCCCGTGACCGTCACTGTGCACCACGAGCGCAGGATGGCCTCGTTGAGCGCATCCGCATCGTTCGCGTCCACGAAGGTCACATCCCCCGCCAGCATGCCGCTCTTGTCCACGACATCGGCAACCATGAGCTTCATGCCCTCCTTGCGGGCGTAGTGCAGCACGCCGTGCCCCACCTTGCCGCAGCCGATGATGAGGAGGCGGCGTTGGGCGAAATCATCATAGCCCAGTTGGCGCAGGGCGCGGAAAAAGCTTTCGCCCGTGCCGAGCATAGCCTCCACGCGCTTGATGATGCCGTCATCCGCCACAAAGACGGGTGTTTTCGCACGGTCGTAGCGGGCCACGCCCGTGCGCGTCAGCTCCACTGCGCCGAGTGTGGGCTTCAGGCGGGTGAACTGCCCTGCGCAGTCGAGCACGATGTCGTAGAACGGGTCGTCCTTGCGGGCGTAGTGAATGCCGAACTCGCTCACGAGACGCATGATTTCCGGGTCGTGCGGCATCGTGGAGCGCGTGGGCACATACACCTCCGCCCCGCCTGCCAGCAGTGCCATGAACTTGGCGAGCGTGTTGCGGTACAGCGGCGTGGCATCCAGCACGCGCAGCCCCGCCAGAGGCTGTGTCTCCGCCCACTCCTCCGCTTGGCGGAGCAGGGTCGGCATCTCTTCATCGCGATAATAATCAGCAAGGTATCGGCGGAGTCGTTCGGCGCGTTCGTTCATGTCTGCCCTCCAGTTTACTCCCCGCGCACGGAAAAGCAAGGATGAAGTGAGTCTATTGCCCGAAGTTCGAGGTCGCCCGGAGGTCCGAATACGTGCCTTATGAAAGTCGGGCAGGAGAAGAAAAATGCCTTGTTCATTCCCCTATTCGCCTGCAATGGAGGGCAATCTCTCGCTTGACCCGTTTCAGGGGGGCGAACCGCACTCCTCTTCTCACGTGCGCGTTCTGTGCGGGGGCCATGTCGCTCCGTCCCGATTTTGGCGGCGTCGGCGGCGGATGAGCAGGCGTAGTTGCGCGAGAATGAAATCGAGGTCGATGCCGCAAAGCCGGGAGCCCTGCATGTCCGCTCGGTCGTAGCGTCGTTCGTCGCGGAAAAAATCTCGGGCGCGGCAAAGGTGTTCGAGCGGCATCTGCTGCGCCAAGTAGAGGTATCGCTTGGTCCACATATCCGCGAGCGGGCGGATGGCACTGCCGTTGCGGTAGGGCTCGGGGAGGCGCGGGGCAAGGAGACCGAGCACAGCCACGAGAAAAGCATCGGTGGTATGATGCAGAGCGGAAAGGAGAAAACTCTCCCAGCGAATGCCGTGGGCATCGGCATGGGGCAGCCACAGGAGGATGAGGAACAGCATGAAAAGCCTCGAATCCGTGATAGGGGTGCGAGATTGTTCGGATTCCAAACGCAACAGCTGTATGATGAGCGTTTCGTCCGCACGGGGATGCAGGAGTTGGGGGCTGTCAATCAAGCGGCTTAGGATGTCGAAATCCTGCGGCATGAGTCGTCCTTGCTCCCGGCAGCGGTGCAGGTGTTGCAGCGTGCGCTCCCGCAGGGCGCAACGTACCGCGCGGGGAAGCCGCCCCTGATGGCGAAGGAGGCTCAGGAGATAGGCAAGCTGCTCTGCGGCCCGGCCTTTGCGGACCAGCCTTTCCGTCTCTTCGGGGTGGAGGTGGAGGTAGCGGTGGCAGAAGTCGCGCACGCCGGGGTTGAGGAAGTTGACGAGGTGGCGGTGCAGCGCGTCCGGGTGCGTGGTCAGGAAGGTGCCGAGGAGCACGTGCAGAGAATCCTCCGGCGCTTCGGTCAGCGTTCCCTCCGTCTGTTGCAGCAGGTGGCGCAGCGTGCCGAGCGGGCAGTCGCGCGGGAGCGTGGCGAGGGCGAGGAGCATCCCGCGTTGCGCGGGGCTCAGTTCGTTGAGAAAAGCGTTTTCATACAGCTCGTAGGGGTTGTCCAGGGCTCGCAGCAGTCGGCCGGCTAAATCGCAATGCGGGCCGAGGGTCGCGATGCGCCGCAGGGCCGTATCCAGAATGCGGGGATTGAAGTTCGGGTGGTAGATGATGCGTCGCAATGCACTGGGTGCGAATCCCCCGCGGGGAGCACGGGAGAGAGCGGCAATGCGGCGCGGGGAGAACCCCTTGTGAAGAAGGTGGCGGTGCAGGATTTCCGCGCGGAAATCTTCATTCGTTGCCGCCATGTGCAGGCGGAGGGTGTAGAGCGCGGTGTTGGCTTCGTTGAACGCTTCGTGGGCGGCCCCGGCTTGGCGGAAGATGTATTCCCGCGAGGTGAGGATGATGAGTTTCCCTTCGCTGCGGCGCAGGTGGGCGATGAAGTCGGCTATGCTGCCGTCCTCATGGCGGCGCAGATGGTCGCGGTAAAAACATTCGCCAAGGAAGTCGTCGTAGAGAAACACTTGTCTGCGGTCGGGGCGGAGGGCTTGGTGCCCTTCGCGGATGTCGCTGCGCAGCTGCACGGGCTCGTACCCCTCCTCAACAATGAGGCGGCGGAGCAGGTAATGCGCCAAAGTCGTTTTGCCGATGCCCGGCTCGCCTGTGATGATGAGCGCTTTTTCCCGCAACAGGCGTTGCAGGGCTTCCTCTGCCCGGGGCGGCAGGGCAAAGCAGCGCAGAGACTCCTCTATCTCCTGCAGGAACAGCTCCCGCTCTGCGGCGTCAACTCCGTCCTGTTCCTCGCGCAGCAGGTGGCGGAGATTGTCCGCATCCCCTTTCATGAGCATGGGGTAGCGCTTGCGGATGCTGTCGTGCCGGGCCGAGCGTCCCGCCCAGTCATCAGCTCCGAGAATGTCCTCTTCCTCTTGCACGGCCGGAAGCATGCGGCGGATATCTTTCTTGTGTCGGGGGAGCAGGTGCAGGGCTGTGCCGAGGTAGACCCGCCCTTCCGTCGGTAGCTCCGCGGCTTCGCTCAGGAGACGTTTCAGCTCCCGCTTGGCGGCATACAGGGGCAGGCAGAGCAGGGTGCCCCGCCCGCCGCAGAGACGGAACGCGCGGACGCCGCTCGGGGAGATGTCCGTCGCTTCCCCGGCATCAGCGTTTCCGCAAAGGCTGCAGGCCAGCAGCTCTGCGCAGAATCGAGCGTAGGCAGCAGGCGTAAACGAGTTGAAATCGAGATGGCCGTTATCCATGGCGGGAGCATCAGTTTTGGGTGTGGCTCAGCGGCTCGAAGAGCGTTTGCAGCATGTCGGGTTCTTCTGCCTCCGGCTCGCTGCTGTCATCAATTTCATCTGATTCCATGGGGCTGCCGTCCTCGGGGTTCAGTCCGGATTCGGCGCGTTCGTATCGGAGACAGCGTTTCAGGATTTCGTGGAGCTTTTCCAAGTCAATGCCGCAATATCTCGGTTTGTAGAAGAGATAACATTCCTCAAAGTATTGCAACTCGTCTTCCGTTTCATCGAGCTCGGCGTATTCCATGCGCCCCATATAATTGTCCCACCATTGTGCCGCTGCGGGAGATGGGCTATCGGGATTCGTCAGCGAAGGACTGAAAAGATTGTCAAATTCTCCGACGAAAGCGAACACCGTCAACCTGTCCGAGCCCCGCATGACGGCGTTGAAAAAGGCATCCCAAGGGAGTTTGGGTAGGCTGTTGTTCATCATCAGCAGGGAAATCAGCTCGTGATAATCATCCTGAAACACATCAGGAATGATGAAATTCGGTTCGTTGGCGGCGCACCGCAGCAGCTCGGCGGTCAGTCGAAAAAGCGGCTCCGAATCGTTGCCGAACGGAATGAGGTTGAGCAGCTGCGCCATTTCGTGGGCGTAGTTGCCTTGTCGGAGCTGCTCGCGGAGATATTCTTCCGCCCGCATGGAGAGCATCTCCTTGGTGCAGGCAGGGAAAGAAAGCCTGCCGTAGCGGAGGATTTTGGCCAGATGGATGAGTTGCACGCTGCTCTCCGCCACGCAGAGCAAGCCTTCGTACACGGAGGGATGGCGCTCCAGGTACCGGTGCATGAAATCCCGGACGCCGGGGTTGACAAAGCGAATGAGAATTTCGTCCTGCGCATGGAGCTCCGAGGTGAGAAAATCCCCGATGAGGACGCGCAGGTCTTCCTCCGGCGTCGTGGGACGCAGGGCGGCTTCGGCGTAACCGTCGTAGCGCATGGCGGCGCGGAAAAGCTCCGCCTGCGGAACGCGGTCGGGGAAGGTGGCAAGTGTCAGCAGCAGCCGGCGCTGGCTCGGCATCAGCTGCGCCGTGAAGGCGTTTTCGTACAGGAAATAGGGATTGTCCAACGCATCGGAAAGGTAGCGCGGAAAATCGAGAAAATCCGCGCTGTCGCGCAGCCCGGCCAAGGCGGTGGCGATGAGCCTTGGGTTGAAGGCTCCGTGCTGCAGAATGCGCAGGAGATGCGGCTGCTCGCCCCATCGTTCCCCCCTTGCGTTGTAGAAGAGCGTTTCGATGAGCTGCGGCGGGATGTCGGCGTGTTGCAGGTGGCGGTGCAGCAGCCGGGCGCGGAAGGTGAGGTCGGTTGTTGTTAAGGGGAGCAGCAAGGGGGTGTAGGGAGACTCGGCCTCGTCCGTGTGGACGTCCTGCAACTGAGCCTGTCGGAAAATATATTCGCGGGTGGTGAAGATGGCGCGTTTGTCGGGGCTTGCCTGCACGCGGGCAAGGAAGGTGGTCAGCTGCCTCCGCTCGTTTTTCTCCCTCCGGTCATGGATAAAGGTCGCACCGAGGAAATCATCACAGAGAAAGAGCTGTTTCACCCCGCGTGAGCGCAGGGGCAGGGTGGCATCGATCGCACCGCGGACGACGACGATTTCATATCCTTCTCCGGCCATGAGCTGCCATGCCAGATAGCGGGCGAGTGTCGTTTTTCCTTCGCCGGGGGCGCCGGTGATGATGAGGGCATGGCGATCCCGCAGGATGTGTGCGGCTTTTTCGGCTTGCGGCGGCAGGGCAAAGCACTGCATGGCCTCGATGATGGCCTCTGTCTCGATGGCGTTTTCCGTGGCTTCCGCGCGGGAACGTTCTTCTTTCAACAGGGCGCGGATGAAGTCTTTGTCCCCCAGCCAGAGCTGCGGATAGAGTTTCCTCAGCCTGGGATGTTGCCGCAGAAGATGCTCCAAATCCTCAGCATCAAGAATGTCGCTCGTGCTCCGCATGGCCGGGAAAAGTGCACAAATGCGCGTGCGGTCGGCATCCGTCAGCTTTTGCGTGGCCATGACCATGTAGCGCTTTGCATCGCGGACGGCTTCCTTTTCCGCTTCCTCCTTCAGGGCGCTCATCAGCCGGGATACGGAAGTCGTGAAGCGCTTGCACTGGATGATGGTGCGTCCTTGGTGCGCTCTCAGGTCAACGCCTCCGTCGGGGCCGTCGCCGAAGCACTCGACGTCGGTCCCGAGGTGGGCGGCGAGCATATCGCGGCAGAGATGCCGGAATGCCGTGGCGGAAAAATCTGTCCATGTGATAGAAGGGGAGGCCATAGGGTGGCCTTCATCTAACCAAAAAGCCGCAGGCGTGTACAGGCTTTTTTGAGTCAATGGCTCCTTCTTGCACCGATTTTTGTGCCGTTCCCATCCTTTCGGGCTTCAGTCATCGGCTTTTGCTCGTTTTTCTGCGTTTCTATCCCTTGTTTTTTCAAGGCGTTTTGACTTTTCTTTCAAA
>CALBJX010000003.1 GCA_937893015.1 uncultured Verrucomicrobiales bacterium
ACCTTGGCCACCATGGCGGCCTGGTCGTCAATGCGGTTGTTGCGGTGGATGACACCCAGACCGCCTTCACGCGCCATGGCGATGGCCATGTCGACCTCCGTCACCGTGTCCATCGGGGCGGAGAGGATGGGAAGACGCAGGGGGAAACCCGCGCAAAGTTGGGAAGAGGGGTCGGCTTCGCCGGGGAGAATCGTGCTCAGGCAAGGAAGCAGGAGCACGTCATCGAATGTAAGTCCAAGCTGAATTTCTGCCATAACGGAAAGTACAACGAAACGGCATTTTTTGCAAGGCTTTTTTTTGTAAAAATTGCCGCGAAACTCAGGCGATGAGTCCCTTGTCCCTTTCTTAGCATTCCTGCTGCCCCTTGCCGCGCAGGGCGCGGGAGATGCGGCGCAGGCTGCGGAAGAGCCCGTGGCCGTAGAAATGGGAGAGGAAGGCCACCAGCTTCTGCGTGCGGGTGCGCTGCACGGCCCGGGGACCACGCTCGAAAATGCGGGCAAAGAAGGCGTGGAGCTCGGCCTCTGCTTTGTCGAGGGCCTGCGGGTCGCGCAGGGGCTGTTCGTTGAGCATGGCGGCCAAGGCTTCCGCATCATCCGCCATGGCGACGATGCGGTCGAGAAAGGCGTCCTCGCTCGGGAAGCGGCGGGCGTGCAGGAAGGCCTTGGGGTTGAACTCCTCCTCCACCATGTCGCTTCCCCAGTATATCGGGATGCTGCGGGCAATGAAGGCATCGACAATCTTTTCCGTCTGGTAGCCGCGCGTTGCCTCGTTCTCGTAGGCAATGCTGAAGAGGTGCTCTGCCTCAAAGGCGCGCTTGTCCTTCACGCAGTAGCCGATGTTGTTGAGGTAGGGGCCGCCGCAGCTCAGCTTCCGCCGCTTCATGAGCTTGTTCACCATGCGGACACGTTCCTTCGCTTTGGCGTTGTAGGAGACGAAGGCGCAGAACTTGCGGCCCTGTGCGCGCAGTTCCTCCGCCGTGAGCGGGGTGCGCGGCGCGGTGAGGGCAGCGCGGGCGGCGGGGTTGAAGAGGGTGACGTACTGCCAGTAAGGGAAGCGGTGGCGGCGTTCGTCCTCCACGGGTTCGTGGGTCAGGCAGTAATCAAAGTGGTTGAGGTCCGCGGCATGGTTTTCCGCGGTGATGAGGATGCGCACACCCGCGAAATGCTCCCAGCCGAAGCTGAAGGTGTCGCAGAAGAGGAAATCCGCCTTCAGGTACTCCGCGGGCGGGAGCTGCCGCAGGGGAAAGCGTGCGCAGAGCCAGTCTAACAGTTCTTGGCCGATACCGACGCAGTGGGTGGAGATGGTGTATTCCTGCATGGCGGTTCAGCGATGCTTGAGGAGGTGCTGCACCCGCAGGGCGTTGCACCACTCCCCGAGCAGGTTCAGCGGGTTGCGGCGCAGGTAGTGGCGGTTGCAGAGGCGGCCCGCGGGGCGCTCCGGCCCGCCTTTCGCCTCGTGTTCCGCGATGATTTGCAGCACCTGTGCGTAGAGGTTGTACTGCTCGATGATGCGGCGGCGCGCTTCGCGCAGGGCGGGCAGGCGCTTGCTGTATTCATCGTTCTCGATGGCGGCCTTGATGATGCGCAGCGTCTCGGCGGGGTCGTCCACGGGGATGCGGATGAAACTTTCCTCCGGCAGCACCTCGCCCAAGGCGGGGTCGCCCGAGTAGAAGGGGAGCGTGAGGCTCAGGATGGGGTCGGCCACCTTTTCCGTCCAGTGGTAGGGCTGCACGGTGTTTTCGATGGCGACGTGGTAGCGGAAGCTGTCCAACGCCTCGTACTTGTGGTCGATTTCGCAGATGCCTTGGCCCTTCCACACAAAGCCCGGCAGGTTTTCCAACAGGTACTCCAGCATCTGGTGCCGCTTGAAGTGGTTGGTGTGCTTCATCAGCTTGCGGGAGCAGACGTTGGAGACCTGCTCCGTCTTCTCGAACTCGGGGTACTGCGCCAGTTCCTCCTCCGTGTGCCCGTTCATCCAGACGAGGCAGCCGCGCCCGCGGCGGTAGTGGCGGTGGCGGATGACATCCGGGTCGCAGGTGGTGAGGATGTAGTTGAACTGGTCCGTGTACGCGGGGGACTGCACCTTGATGAGCTGCGGCTCCTGGGTCACGAGGATGGTGCGGTCCATGGAGCAGGTGAGCTCGGCATACTTCATGTCGCGCGGCAGCTCATCGTAGACGAGCACCCAGTCGTAGTCCGTGCAGTCGGCGTCGCGGGTGAATTCCACCCCTTTCCAAACGACCCGTTCGGGCAGGAAGCGCGTTTTCCAAGATGAGATGATGCGGACCTTCATGGCGGAGTATTCCCCATTCTAGGAAGCGGGCGGCGTGCTGTCAAGCCATTTTGCCTTGTTTTCGCGCTGTTCGCCGTCGTTTTCTCTTGCGCACGGGGGGCGTTCCGTGCTAGTGTAGAGGTCACGATACCATGCCTAGCGATACGACCTCTTCCTGCCCCGCGGTGTCCGTCCTGATGCCCGTGTACAACACCCCCGAGCCTTGGCTGCGGGAGGCCATCGACAGCATCCTCAACCAAAGCTTCACGGATTTCGAGCTGCTGTTGGGCGACGACTGCTCCACCGCCCCGCACGTGAAGGAGGTCATCGATTCCTACACCGACCCGCGCATCCGCTACATCCGCAACGAGCGCAACACGGGCTGCGCCGGCATGGCCAACAAGCTCTTCCGCGAGGCACGCGGCCGCTACTGGGCGCGGCTGGACTCCGACGACACCGCCATGCCGCAGCGGCTGGAAAAGCAGGTCGCCTTTCTGGAGGCGCACCCCGAGGTGGGCGTGTGCGGCTGTTGGTTCACGCACATGGACACGGGGGAGGTGTTCCGCGTCCCGGAGGATGATTTTTCGCTGCGCCAAGGGCTGTGCATGTCCTGCCTGGTCTGCAACGGCTCCATCATGTACCGCGCCTCCGTCATGCGCGAGCATGACATGCAGTATGACCCCGAGTTCCCCAAGTCCGACGACTGGGCCCTGCTGCGCCGCCTGCTGCGCGTCACCAAGCTCGGCGCCGTGCAGGAGCCGCTCTTCGCCATCCGCCCCAGCCCCAACAGCATGTCGCGCCGCAACAAGGACGTGATGCTCAAGGATGCCTACATCCTCCAGCAGCGCATCCGCCGCGAGAATCCCGAGGCATGGAACGAGCTGCGCGACCGCATGACCACCGTCACGCGCTACCGCCTCTTCGGGCTCATCCCCTTCCTCACCATCACCCGCTGCGGCAATGTGGCGAGCTGCAAGCTCTTCTCCTGCATCACCCTCTGGACGAGCCGCGATAAATTCAGCATGTAATTCCCCCCTCTCTGCCATGGACAAGCCCACACTCCGCCTTGCCTTTGTCGACTTCTGGTCGGGCTTTGACCCGCGGCAGAATTTCATCACTGCCGCGCTGGAGCCGCACTACACCCTGCAGCTCAACGAGCAGGACCCGGACTTCCTCTTCTTCTCCAACTTCGGGCTGCGCCACCTCGGCTATACGGACTGCGTGAAAATCTTCTACACGGGGGAAAACCTCGTGCCGGATTTCAACCAGTGCGATTACGCCATCTCCGCCTGCCGCATGGACTTCGACGGGCGCAACCTCTACCTGCCGCCCTGTTTCCTGAGCTGCAAGGCGGATTCGGGTGCCGCGCTGCCCCCCGTCACGCCCGAGATGGCCAAGCGCGCCTTCTGCTCCTTCATCTACTCGCAGGACCACGTGGGCGAAGGCAGCCGCGCGCGCAAGGAATTTTGTCAGCTGCTCATGGACCGCTACGCCCGCGTGGACTGCCCCGGCCGCGTGCTGCACAACACCGATGCCCCCGAGCTCGCCGCCCGCGGCGATGTGGCCAACTGGAACAGCAGCAAAATCGCCTACCTCGGCAAGTTCAAGTTCAACATCGCCTTTGAGAACAGCAACGCCCCGGGCTACATCACCGAAAAGCTCTCCGACTGCTTCCTCGGCAACACGGTGCCCATCTACCGCGGCAGCGGCGGGCAGCCCGCCCCCTTCCCGAAGGAAGCCATGATTTGCGCGGACGATTACCCCACCGCGGACGCCCTCATCGCGCGCATCAAAGAGGTGAACGAGAACGATGAACTCTATCTCTCCCTCCTCGCCGCCAACCCCTTCCGCCACGGCATGAACACCGACACCGCCGGCATGCTGGCGGACTACCTGCTGCCTGTTCTCGCCAAAGGGCGCGCCCCCTTCGACAAGGATGTGTGGCGCTTCGGGGATGCCGCCCGCCTCATCCGTCTGGGCCGCGGGGCAAGCCCCCTCGCGCTGCGCCTGCGCTACCTGTGGGCAAGCCTCACGGGGGCCTCCAAGGCCCGCCGCCACGAGCTCAAAAACGCCCTGCGCGACCTCAAGCAGATAAAGCCTTAATAGACGGGCGGCAAGTGGCTCAAATCCACGGCATCGGGCATCTCTCCGTTGAAGAAGGCAACAAAATCATAGCGATTGCAGACGCGCCGCCCTGTGTAGCCGTCGCGGTCGAACAAGTGGCTTAGGTTGCGCGCGGCGTCATATGCGGGCAGAATGCAGTAATGTTCCGCTCCGGCCATCTTCTCCTGCACAATGGCCAGCTTGCGCCCGGGCAAAGCTTCAAAGGCACGGAACAGGGCTTCGTTCGGTCCCTGTGTATGGTCGTAGAGGAAAATCAGGCGGTCGTAATTGATGCGACCCACGCGCACTGCCCAACGCTCGGCGGCTTCCGCAAAGGAGGCATAGTGGATGAAGTGCAGTGTGACGGGGGGATGCTCCGTATCCGGCGGTATCAGGCGGCCCACGGGATAGGGACGTTCCATCTCTGCGGAAACATCGACCAGCCGGCAGCCGACGTAGTAGGCTAAATCTTGGCAAAAGGCAATGTAATCCTCGGGGAAGATGGCGATGTTAATTGTCGGAGAGAGAAAACGCATCCCCAGCTGGTGGTACAGGATGCCGCCCAGGCAGTTGTTGGTGATGAGGGTAAAGTCGCGGCATGTCAGGCGTTCCCGCTGGCGGCGAAGGAAGGCCTTGCGGCGGAAACGCATCGCGAGGCGGCGGAAGGGGGAAAGGATGTCGATGGACACGGGGGGGGGGAGATTTTTAGCCAGCATACCGAGCGGCGAGGCGAATTTCAAGAAGAAAAATCCGCCGTCGCACGTTTTGACGCAGTTCAGAAATTCCAACGCACGGCGGTGGAGAGTTCCCAGCCGCAGTAGGCGGTGTCGCCCTGAGCGCGGGCGTGGAGGTATTCCGCGCCGAGCATGAGCTTAGCGGCGTGCTTGTCTTCGGCGGAGAGAAAGAAATTGGCACCCACATAGAGGGAGTGCAGGCTGTCCGCCCACTTGGGGGCGTGCGTGTGGCGGGTGATGTAGCGGTCGGCGCCGAGTTTCACGCTGTCATGGCCTGTCATACAGAGGTAGCGGGAGACGAGGTCGATGTGCGGCGTGATGCTGTACACGGGCTGCACCTGCAGACCGATGTTGTTGCCGGAGCGCCCGTCGTGGCGCATTTCGAAGTTGGCGATGACATTGGTATTGAGCGTGAGGGCCTCGCGCTTCCACTCGTGGCCGAGGGAGAGGGCGTCCTTCACGTTCATGCCGAAGTAGTTGGCTCCGGCGGCCGTGCCGTTGTCATAGCCGTTGTCGAAGTCGTGCGCGTATTGCACGGAGAGCTTGTGATAGCCCGCTTCCGTGACGGCGAAACGGCGGTCGCCGCCGACGATGGCGAAGAACTTGTCCTCCCAGCCGAATTCACCCTTGGCGCCGCGGCCGTCGCGGTAGATGTCGGGGTTGCCGTTGTCCTTGTCGTCGCTCGCGCGGTCGTTAGCCAGCAGCTGGAGGAAGAGGGACGTGCGGTCATCCGGCGCGTAGGTGAACTCCGCGCCCCAGTTGGAGTCGAGGCCGTACTGCGGGCCGCCCATGACAGAGCGTTCCACACAGTCAATCTTGGAGGCGGACTGAATGTAGTCCGTGGTGAAGAGCGGGGAGACTTTGCCGAGCTTTACGCTCAGCCCCTTGACGGCCGCGATGTCCTGCTTGAGCCAAATCTCGTAGATATCGGTGTAGGAATAATCCTTGCGGGTGCGGCCGTTCTCGTAGCGGTAGCGGTGGGGCAGACCGCCTATGCGCAGGATACCCGAGAAGTGCGTGCCGGTTTTCAAATCCACATCCGCGCCCAGCCAAGAACGGCGCACATCGACATCGAAGGGGGAGGCGCCGTCCCGAAGCTGTGTGCCGTTGCCCCCGCAGGGCTGCACCACGGACATCTGCAGCTGCTCCATCCACGAGAACTTAACACGCTGCACGAGCGTCTGCTCGTTTCGGTAGACAGTCATGCGATCCTTGAGTGCGGCGAGGGCATCGGCGGCATCATTCGCAAGGACAGGAAGCCCCGCAACGGAGAGGAGGAGAACGGCGGTCAGTTTCATGCGCCGTTTACTGTACACGCCTCTGCCCGAAATGGCAAGCGGAATGCATGCCCTCACTCGGAATGAGCACGTTCGCCTATGCAGCAAAGACCGGGTGCTTTTTTGCTGTTCATCCTCTTCCCTTTGTGTTAATATCAACCCTATGGACGGCATTTTCTTCCGCAATCGTTACACGGGGCAGACCGAGCAGGAAAAGGTCATGGGTGAGCGCACCATGCAGCTTATCTACGGCACGGGTGCCGGTCAGGTGGCGTTGCACCTGCTCATCAAGCGCGGCATCGTCTCCCGCCTCATGGGCTGGCAGAAGAATCAGCCCGAGAGCTGCCGCGGGTTGCGTGCATTTGTGGAGGAATACGGCATCAACATGGAGGAAGCCGAACGCCCGAACACGGAGGACTACATCCATTTCAACGACTTCTTCACCCGCAAACTGAAGGCGGGTGCCCGCCCTGTCTGCGGGGGCAACACTGTCGCTCTGCCCGCAGATGGTCGCCACAGCGCGTGGCAGGATGCCGCCGCCATCGACCGCGTGTTCATCAAAGGGCAACGTTTTGATTTGCCCGCCCTGCTCGGCAGCGAGGCGTTGGCGGAGAAGTATGCGCATGGTGCTGTGGTGCTCTCCCGCCTCTGTCCTGTGGACTACCACCGCTACCATTTCGTGGCTGCCGGAACCCCGGAGCCCGCCCGCCGCATCCCCGGCCCGCTGGCCAGCGTGTCGCCCTACTGTCTGCGCCGCCGCCTGAGCTGGCTTTGGACGAACAAGCGCGAGCTCACCATCCTGCACACGGAGACCATAGGCGATGTGCTCTCCCTCGCCGTGGGTGCTACGGGCGTGGGGGCCATCTGCCAAACCTACGTGCCGCACACCCCCGTCGCCAAAGGGGCGGAGCAGGGCTATTTCGCCTTCGGCGGTTCTACGGTGATGACCTTCTTCGAGCCCGGACGCGTGCATCTTGCCGAGGATATCCTCACCAACACGGCAGAAGGATATGAGACGTATGCGCGGCAGGGAGATGAGCTGGGGAATTTGTGATAAGAAATATGTGATTTGAGATTTTTGATTTGAAAATAATGTGCGGCTTCGCCGCCGGTAGAGAAGCCTGTCTGACGTTTCGTCAGACAGGCTTTTAAACTCGCGAGCGACAGCGAGCCTCACTTCCTCAATCACAAATCAAAAATCCCATATCCCAAATCACATATTGCAAATCCTCGGATTTGCGTGTAAAATACGCGCGTGATTTGGACGCCGCTCAAAATCTATGCTCTGAAACTTGCGCTGTTTACCACGGTGCTGGGTTACATGGCGCTGGACCTCATGGTTCTGCACGGGCCTGTGTATCAATTTCTTCACGCACCCGGAAAGACCGCGCCCGAAGGCGTGGCGGTCGTGAATGGTGAGCGCATCTCCCCTGCGCAGTTCGCTCGCTATGCGGCGGAGCAGAATCTGCTTTCCGGACGCGAGGGCGCGGAGCCCGCAGAGGGGCAGGAGGCGACCCTCGCCCTCGGCATGGTGCGCGAGGCCATGGTGCGCCTCCGCACGCGCTACAACGACCTGCACCTGCCCGACATGCACGCCGTGGCGGAGGAAGAGGTCGCGCGGCTGGAATCCCGCTGCACGAGCCCGCAGAGTTTTGAGGCTCAGCTCGCCTCGCAGGGCTATACCCGCCGCAGCTTCACGGACAAGGTGGAGACGCGCCTGCGCGGCATGGTGCTGCTCCACCGCGCGGTGGAGAAAGTCGCCGCGGTGGAGAACCC
This sequence comes from uncultured Verrucomicrobiales bacterium, assembly GCA_937893015.1. Taxonomy (GTDB): domain Bacteria; phylum Verrucomicrobiota; class Verrucomicrobiia; order Verrucomicrobiales; family Akkermansiaceae; genus Akkermansia. Next base: position 8,162 of record CALBJX010000003.1, read on the forward strand.
CGCCATCGTTGCCCATTATCGCCAGCTGAAGGAGGAGCTCACCATCCCGGCCTCCCGGCCCGTGCGCCACATCTTCTTTGCCTTTGAGGAGAACGACCCCGCCGCCGTTCGCAGCCGCGCGGAGCTGACGCTCAAACGCTTACAGGCGGGCGAGGATTTTGCCGAGCTGGCCGCCGAGCTGAGCGAGGACGAGCGCAGCAAAGGGCAGGGGGGCCGCCTCGGCACCCTCTACGATGACGGCCGCACCCCGCTGCCCGAGCTGCCGCTCTTCGGCGAAAGGGCTATCGCGGCGGGCGAGCCCGTGCTGGCGGAAAGCCGCTGGGGCTGCCACATCCTGCTTGCGGGCCCCGTCACACCCGCCTACACCCCCTCTCTGGACGAGTGCCGCGAGACGCTCCGCACCGCCATTATCAGTGCCCAGCGGGAGCTCGGGCTCAACAGCTATTTCAAGAACGCCCTCAACGAAGGGCTCCACACCAAGCACATTCAGATTCATGTCAAGTGATCGCATCACCATCTCCCGCGCCGCGCACGGCCTGCGCGGGGAGCTGACCGTCCCCGGCGACAAGAGCATCTCCCACCGCGTGGCCATCCTCGGCGCACTGTCCGCAGGCTCTATGCAGGTGCAGAACTACCTGTGCAGCGAGGACTGCCTGAACACCTTGCGTGCCATGCAGCAGCTCGGGGCGCAGGTGGAGATTCCCGATGCCGCACAGCCGCAGAACTTCACGCTCACCGGCACCGCCCTCTCCCCGACCGCTCCCGCGCACGACATCGACTGCGGCAACAGCGGCACGGGCATGCGCCTCATGGCGGGTGTGCTGGCCGCGCTGCCGTTTAAGAGCAAGCTCTTCGGCGACTCCTCCCTCTGCTCCCGCCCGATGAAGCGCATCATCGACCCTCTCGCGCTGATGGGCGCACGCCTCACCGCCTGTGGTGAAAAGCCCGGCTGCGCGCCGCTGGAGATTGACGGCGGCAAGCTGACGGCCATCCACTACGACCTGCCCATGGCCAGCGCACAGGTGAAGAGCGCCGTGCTGCTCGCGGGCATGCTGACAGACGGAAAAACCTCCGTTCACCAGCCCGCCCTCACCCGCGACCACACGGAACGCCTCTTTGCCCACTTCGGCATCCCCTGCGCCGTGTTGGCGGACGGCCTCACCATCGCGGTACAGGGCGCGGTGCAGCGCATCACGGCGAAGGACATCACCATCCCTGCGGACATCTCCAGCGCGGCTTTCTGGATGGTGGCGGCGAGCATCGTGCCCGGCAGCGAGTTGCTGCTGCGCCATGTGGGGCTCAACCCCACGCGCGATGCCGTCATCACTGTGCTCAGGCGCATGGGGGCGGACATCACCATCACGAACCGCACGGACGCGGGCGAACCCTACGGCGACATTCTTGTCCGCACCGCCCCGCTGCACGGCACCGTGGTCGAGAAGCACGAAATCCCCAACCTCATTGACGAGATACCCGTCCTCGCCGTGGCGGCTGCCTTTGCGGAGGGAATGACCTCCATCCGCAACGCCGCCGAGCTGCGCGTGAAGGAGAGCGACCGCATCGCCACTGTCGTCGGCAATCTGCAAGCGATGGGCGCGGAGGTCACCGAGTACCCCGACGGCATGGACATCACGGGCGGCAAGCCCCTGCATGGTGCCGTCATGGACAGCTACGGCGACCACCGCATCGCCATGGGCTTCCTCATGGCGGGCCTCGCTGCCGAGGGCGAAACAACGCTCCTGCACTGCACCAACATCAACACCTCCTACCCCGGCTTCGAGGAACACCTGTCTTCGCTCACCCGATAATCCCCGCGGCGTCAGCTGCGCGAACTCAATACCTCCAACCTTCAACTTTCCCCAAGCCCCCGATTTCATGGCAAGGATTACCGAAGAGTGCGTGGCTCGCATCAAGGACGCGGCGGATGTCGTGGACTTGGTAGGGCGTTTCGTGCAGCTCCGCCGCGCGGGCAACTCGTGGAAGGCGTGCTGCCCGTTCCACGCGGAGAAGACACCCTCCTTCCACGTCAATCCCGCCCGCCAGACCTTCCATTGCTTCGGCTGCGGCGTGGGCGGAGATGCCGTGAAGTTCGTGATGATGTTCGAAAACCTTGACTACCCCACCGCCCTGCGCCGCGTGGCGGATATGTACGGGGTGACCGTCATCGAGGAGGAGGAAAACCCGGAGCTGGCGAGAATGCGCCGCATCCGCGCCCGCGTGGTGGAAGCGAACACCCTCGCCGCCGAATACTTCCACAAAAAACTCTGCCGCGACCGCGCCGCCGACCACGTGCGCGCCTACTTGAAAAAGCGCGAGTTCGGCATCGAGATTGCGAAGGCATGGCAGCTCGGCTGGGCTCCCGCGGATTTCCGCGAGCTCGGGCAGCTGGCCCATTCCAAAGGTATCGACGACCGCCTGTTGGCGGAAGCCTACCTGCTGGGGCGCGGCCAGCGCGGGCTTTACCCTGTGTTCCGCGACCGCCTCATGTTCCCCATCTGCAACGTGCGCGGGGAGGTCGTCGGCTTCTCCGGCCGCATCATGGAGGAGGGGCAGGACCCGCGCAAGTACGTGAACACGGCAGAAACCGCCGCCTTCCGCAAGGGCGAGCTGCTCTTCGGGCTCTACAAAGCCACGGGGCCCATTGCCAAGGCAGGCATGTGTGTCGTCGTCTGCGAGGGGCAGCTGGATGTGATTGCCTGCCATGAAAAGGCGGACATCCGCAACGCCGTGGCGGGCCTCGGCACCGCCTTCACGGATGATCACGCCAAGATTCTCCGCAAGTATGCGAAGAAGGCGATTCTCTGCTACGACGGCGACAATGCGGGCATCAAGGCCAGCGAAAAAACCTTCCGCAAACTGGCGGCGGCGGGCTTGGAGGTCTACCACGCCGCCCTGCCTGCGGGCGAGGACCCCGACTCCCTCATCCGCACGCAGGGCGCCGACGCCTTGCGGGAGGCCATTGCCGCCGCCCGCCCCTATCTGGAGGTGCGCGTGGAGCTGGAAAAACAACTCGTGAAGGACGACGTGAACGCCCGCGCCGCGCTCATCCCCCGCATGGCCGACCTCGCCGCCGAGATTGCCGACCCCAACCGCCGCGATGTGAGCGTGGTCGACCTCGCTACGCGCCTCAACACGGGGCTGGACGAGCTCCGCACCTCGGTGAACGACATCATCCGCGCCCGCAAGGATGCCCCGCCCACCTTCGACCAACGCCGCCCCGCCGCCCCCATGGCAGAGGCGGGCTACGGCTACCCCGAAGAGGATTTTTCGGGCTTCTCGGAGCCTGAGCCCACGGCACGCCCCGTCGTCGCCATCCGCCTGCACCCCGCCATCCGCGGGTTGATTTCCTTTGCCGCGGGCAACAAGGAAGCCCAACACCTCCTCACCGAGCGCATCGAGGATCTCCAAGAGCCCATCCGCGCACTCTCGGGCGGCATCATCCTGCAACGCCTCATGGAGCAGCTCCCCGAGCCCGGCAACGCCGACGCATGGCAGCAGTTTGTCGCCACCCTTCCGCCGGAGCAAGCCGCTGCCCTGCGCGACCTGAACAACGCCGCCGTCGAGCTGGAGAATGTCCCCGTCTATGTGGAGCAGGCCTGCAACCGCGCCGCTCGCGACACCGTGAAAGCCGCCATCGACAGCCTCAAATCCCGCATCCGCAGCGGCAACATTTCTTCTGTTGAAGCCGTTGCTCTCATGCAGGAATGCACGGACCTGCAAAAAATGCTCGATGGCGAGGCGTGAGGGAGAGTTTGGCGAATATAAAAATCTCTCTCTCTTGCATTCAATTGTGTTGCCATTACCGCCGCTTCTGTGTTAGCATAGGGGTGCTATGGCATCCAAGCGTTTTATGTTGAATGAGACGAGCTATCACGGCAGCGGGGCCGTGAAGGAAATCGTCAACGAAGTGAAGTCCCGCGGTTTCAAGAAGACCCTCATCGTCACCTGTGCCGACCTTGTGAAGTTCGGCGTGGTCGGCAAGGTCACGTCCCTGCTCGATGGCATCGGCCATCCCTATGCCGTGTACGACAAGGTGGAGCCTAATCCCACCGTCGAATGCGTCCAAGACGGCGTCGCCATGTTCAAGGCCGAAGGGGCGGACAGCCTTATCGCCATCGGCGGCGGCTCTCCGCAGGACACGGCCAAGGCCATCGGCATCATCATCAACAACCCTGAGTTTGCAGACGTCGTGTCGCTGGAAGGCGTGGCGCCCACCAAGAACAAGTGCGTGCCCGTCATCGCCGTGGCGACCACCGCCGGCACCGCTGCCGAGACGACCATCAACTACGTGATCACCGATGTGGCCAACCGCCGCAAGTTCGTCTGCGTTGACCCGCACGACATCCCCGTCGTCGCCGTGGTAGACCCCGACATGATGAGCACCATGCCCAAGGGGCTGACCGCCGCCACAGGTATGGACGCCCTCACCCACGCCATTGAAGGCTACACCACGCTCGCCGCATGGGAGCTGGCAGATACGCTGAATCTCAAGGCTATCGAGATTATCGGCCGCAGCCTGCGTGCCGCTTGTGTGAATGATCCCAAGGGCCGCGAGGATATGGCGCTCGGCCAGTACATGACGGGCATGGCCTTCTCCAATGTCGGTCTCGGTGTGGTGCACGGCATGGCCCACCCCCTCAGCGCTTTCTACGGCACGCCCCATGGTGTGGCCAACGCCGTGCTGCTGCCCTATGTCATGGAGTTCAACGCCGCCTATACGGGCGACAAGTTCCGCGAGATTGCCCGCGTGATGGGTGTTGCGGGTGTGGACGCCATGTCCCCCGATGAATTCCGCAAGGCTGCTATCGACGCCGTGAAGAAACTTTCCGTCGATGTCGGCATCCCGCAGACGCTCAAGGAAATCGGCGTGAAGGAAGAGGACCTCGATGCCCTTGCCGACGCCGCCATGGCGGATGTCTGCACGGGCGGCAACCCCCGTCCCTGCACCAAGCCCGAGCTGCTGGACCTGTATAAGGTGGCGTTCGGTTAAGCAGAATCGCACAAGTTCGACAAAAAATGGTCTGACAGTTTGTCAGACCATTTTTTTGTTTGCGCAGGGGGAACGCAACACAGACAAACAGTTATTCGCCGATGAAATCTTCAAAGGACATGAAGGTGGCCGGCTCATTCGTTTCCATCATCTGCACAATCTGATACAAATCCTTTTTCTTCATGTCTCTACGCTTCATTGTCTTGCAGAAGTGGTACAGCGCCAATTTAATGACGGACGTGCGGTCGAGATTACGTTCCGACATAATCTGTTCGATGGATTTCCGCATCGGTTCCGGACAACGGAAGGTATACGCAGGGCGTTTGCTCATATAGATTGCTGTCAGTATAGCGGATTGTAAATCCGCTGTCAAGCGCAAGTAGGCTAAAAGCCTTGTATTTCAAAGGGGAAAACAGATTGCGAACGTTAGGCTTAAGTTGACTGTCATCACAAAGACAGCCTACAATTCCTTATCTGATGCGGGGGTATGTATAGCGGATTTACAATCCGCCGCGTTTAAAATGAATTAAAAAAATGGAACATAACATTCATACAGAAGTGGAGCACGCGCTCCGGGAGGCGGGATTGACCCATTTTCAGGCTCTCCGTCTTGCTCTGGAGCTCGTGGAGCTGTGCGGAGCACGTCGTCTGAAGGGGGATAAGCAGCTGAATCATTGCCGACGCGTGATACGGCTGGGGACGGAGCAGTACCGCGCCGTGACGAAGACAGTGAGCTTTTCTCATGCGGCTCAGAGCGCATTGGAGGAACGCCGCCACCGCCGTCCGCGCACCGTGACGGAGTTCGCCGCCGTGTGTCGGCGGGTGTTGCGCTGTTGCCCGACCCTGCGCCCCCGCCACATTAATGCATTGGATACTGCCGCGTGTACGGAGGTCCTGTACAGGGTTTTTCCCTCCGCACGACAGCGACAGAAAGGGCGTGCCATCCTGCATGGTATCTTTGCGCATGCCGTTCGGCAGCGCTGGTGTGCGTTCAATCCTATGGAGGGCGTGAGGTTGCCCGCACCCGAGGAGCATGAGATTGTGCCGCTGTCCCTGCCGCAGCTCCGCCGTTTGTTGGATGAGGCGCGGCGGAGCGAACACCGACCCTGCATGCCTGCGCTGGGGCTCATGCTATGGTGCGGTGTGCGTCCGGCAGAAATGGAGCGTCTGCAATGGAGCGACCTCGATTTCGAGGAAAAGGTTGTCTCCCTGCGTTCCTGCCACAGCAAGACCGGCGGATGCCGCCATATCCCCCTGCGCCCCGTCCTGTTGGCGTGGCTCCGAGCTGCCGGAGGACAGGGGGAGGGGCGCCTCTGCCCACCTGACTGGCAGCGGCGCTGGAAACGTCTGCGCACAGCGGCAGGGCTCATCCCGTGGCAGCAGGATGTCCTGCGGCATACCTTCGCCAGCTACCACGCCAAAAATTTTCACGATTTCGCAGCCCTGCAAAGCGAAATGGGGCACCGCTCAGCCGCGCTCCTCCGCACCCGCTACCTCAGCATGCGCGGGCTCACTGCCGAAAGCGCCCGCCTCTTTTGGACCCCTGATATTTTCCGCTCAACCGCAAACGAAACAACGGCCTGACAAAACGTCAGACCGCTGTCGGAACACTGCGTTACGGCCGCGTGGTTAAGCGATGGCGGCAAAAGCCTGCTTCAAGTCATCGATGATGTCCTCTGCATCCTCGATGCCCACGGAGAAGCGGATGAGGTCGGGCTTCACGCCCGCTTCCAGCAGCTGCTCATCCGTGAGCTGGCGGTGGGTGTGGGAGGCGGGGTGCAGCACACAGGTGCGGGCATCCGCCACGTGGGTGACGATGGCGGCGAGCTTGAGGCTATCCATGAACTTGATGGCACGCTCGCGGCCGCCCTTGATGCCGAAGGTCACCACACCGCAGGAATAGCCCTTGTCGAACTGGCGCAGGGCAAGCTCGTGCTGCGGGTGAGAGGGCAGACCGGGATAGTTAATCCAAGCGACGTCCTCCTGCGTCTGCAGGAACTCGGCGACGGCCTGTGCGTTCTCGCAGTGGCGGGGCACACGCACGTGCAGGGACTCCAGCCCGAGGTTGAGCAGGAAGCAGTTGAAGGGGGAGGGGATGGCACCGAGGTCGCGCATGAGCTGCACGGTGCATTTGGTGATGTAGGCCATCTTGCCGAAAGCCTGCGTGTAGACGAGGCCGTGGTAGGACTCATCGGGCGTGGTGAGGCCGGGGAACTTGTCTGCGTGGGCCTCCCAGTCGAAGTTGCCGCTGTCCACCACGGCACCGCCCACCTGCGTGGCGTGGCCGTCCATGTACTTGGTGGTCGAGTGCGTCACGATGTCCGCGCCGTGCTCGAAGGGGCGGCAGTTGATGGGGGTGGC
>CALBJX010000004.1 GCA_937893015.1 uncultured Verrucomicrobiales bacterium
AAAAGCCGCTCAAAACATTAAGTGCCTATTCCAATAACGAATACGCCATGGCTGCCTAAATTCGGCGCCTAGCTCAGAATCCTGACGCCTACTGGGGAGGACGAGCCTAGCTATAGTAGGCAGGTGCGCTGCGGGGTGACCGCGCGGCGTATGACATCCACAGGTCACTGGCTTGGTGCAAGGCTGACGCGGAGCGGCGCACCGGTGAGAGCAGCAATCCGCGTCTGAACATGGAGATGCTTGCGTCAAAGGTGTCCAGGACAGGGGTTCGACTCCCCTCGCCTCCACTCCGTCACCCCACGGCTTTTGCCGTGGGGTGACTTCGTTTCGGCTCGGGGAGTCTCACCCCTGCCCACCCTGGGGCAGTCCCCCTCGGCCTTGCTACGCAAGGCTTCCTCCGCAGAAGTGTCTGCGGAGCTCGGGGTTGGGAAGCCCACCGGGCTTCCCAAGGTTCGACTCCCGTCTGACAGCCACAGCCTGTTCCCTTGCGTTTCGTTTCGGCTCGGGGAGTCTCACCCCTGCCCACCCTGGGGCAGTCCCCACTCGGCTTCGCTTCGCTCAACTTTCCGCCTACAGGTGTGTGGGCACTTTCGCCTCCGTTGGAAAAGCCACCCGCAGATGTATCGGGCACACGCATATCTGCTTTACATCGCGAGCGCGGCGGGCTATGATAGGGGCATGAGCACACAGATGGTTTCTGACAATGTGGACGCGCTGGTGAAGCTGGCGCTGGCGGAAGATTTCGGTGACGGAGATGTCACCTCCCAATACTTTGTTCCCGGCGAGCTGCAGGCCTGCGCGCTGATGCGCCCCCGCACGGCGGGTGTTATCTCGGGCGTGGAGGTGGCGGCCAAGGTCTTCCAGGCCGTGGACCCCTCTCTGAAAGTGACGATTCACCTGCACGACGGCGAACAGGTGTCCCCCGGGGCCATCGTCATGTCCATCGAGGGCAAGGCGCAGTCCATCCTCGGGGCGGAGCGCACGGCGCTCAACTTCATCCAGCGTCTCTCGGGCGTAGCGAGCATGACCCACAAGTATGTGCAGGCCATCTCCCACACCTCCTGCAAGTTGCTGGACACCCGCAAGACCACCCCCGGCTACCGTCTGCTGGAGAAAGCAGCCGTTGTCCACGGCGGCGGCAACAACCACCGCCTCGGCCTCTACGACCGCGCCATGGTGAAGGACAACCACCTCATGACGGACGGCGACACCGCACACCTGCAGGCCTGCATCACCAAGCTGAAGGGCGACAAGCCCGGCGTGGAGGTGGAGCTGGAGGCCGACACGCTGGAACAGGTGGAAGCCTTCCTGAAGCTCGAAGGCGTCGACTACATCCTGCTCGACAACATGAGCTGCGACGAGATGCGCCGCGCTGTGGAGATGCGCGGGCCGAACAAAAAGCCCTATTTCGAGGCCTCCGGCGGTCTGACACTGGCCACCGCCCCCGCCGCCGCGGAAACGGGTGTCGATTACATGAGCTTCGGCTGCCTGACCCACTCCGTGCCCTCCCTCGACCTCGGTCTGGACTTCACCGTGCACCGCTGATCGCGCACCGCTTGCGGCGCATTCTTTCCCCGCGTGTCTCTCTCGCCCCAAGAAGCGCTCATCGTGCTGAACCTGATTCCCGGGCTCGGCTCGATTCGCATTCAAAACCTGCTGGAGGTCTTCGGCAGCGCGGAGCTAGTGCTTGCCGCGCCCGCCGCCATGCTGGAGCGCGTGCCGCGCATCGGCCCCGCCATGGCCGCCGCCATTGCCGACTGGGCGAACTGCACCAATCTGGATGCGGAGCTTGCCTGCGCGGAGCAGCACGGCGTGCGCCTCGTCACCTTCACGGACGATGACTACCCCTTTGCCCTGCGCCGCATGAGCAACCCGCCCATCGTGCTCTATGCCCGCGGCGCATGGCAGGAGGTGGACGATGTGCGCGGCGTGGCCGTCATCGGCACCCGCCTCGCCACCCCCTACGGGCGCGTGCAGGCGCGGCGCTTCGGCCGCGAGCTGGCGGATGCGGGCTGCACCATCATCTCGGGGCTCGCCCGCGGCATCGACGAGGAGGGCCACCGCGGTGCGCTGGATGCCGGCGGGCGCACCATCGCCGTGCTGGGCTACGGCATGGGGCAGATTGCCAACGGCCCGCTGCCCGAGCTGCCCGACATGATTTGCGACGGCCACGGTGCCGTCGTCTCCGAGTTCCCCATGATGATGCGCGCCTCGCGCACCACCTTCCCGCAGCGCAACCGCATTGTGGCCGCGTGGAGCCGCGCCGCCTTCGTGGCGGAGGCCCCCCTGCGCAGCGGGGCCATCCACACGGCGGGCCTCGCGGCGGAGCACGGCAACACCGTTTTCGCCCTGCCGGGAGATGTCTCGCGCGACACCTCCGCGGGCTGCCACGCCCTCATTCGCGACGGCGCGACCCTCTGCACCTGCCCGCAGGATATCCTCTCCGACCTCGGCTGGGATGCGCCGCAGCAGCTCGACCTCTTCCCGACCGACCTCTATGCGGAGGAAAAAGGGCAGCTCCGCCCCACCCCTGCGTCCGCTGCCCCCACCCTGCCCCTGCCCGATGCCAACACGCTGGACTTCGCCCTGCTGGAAGCCGTCGCCCAAGGGCACGACACCATCGATGCGCTCTGCGCCGCCCTCGGCCACCCCGCGCACGAGCTCACGCCGCTGCTCATGAAGCTGCAATACCAACACTTCCTCATTCCTCTGGCGGGAGGAAGGTATGCAAGAACAAAGTCCGAAGGCGCCTGACGGCTGTAAAGGCGATGAGACAATGCCTAAAGGCATTGCCCCGCAAAGCGGGGTGAGTGCCCGCCCCTCGGGAACGAATCAAGGCGGGAGTCCGAATGGAGGCAATATGAAGCGATCATCTGATGCTCGCTGCGCTCGGGAGGGGCTGATTTCATATAACAGCTACTATCCGCGCCCGGCGAATTCGGACTTCGTCCTTGTTCTCACTCCATAAGCGCGGCCTGAGCGAGGTCGTCTTCCGGCCAAATACCTTGTTGCACCATAAAGGAATCCCACGCCAACAGGATCTGCTCAAAGACGGCAGGGTTCACGGCAAAGCTGGTGAGGGTGTGGTCTCCCGCCGGGCAAAGGACGATTTCGGCCGTATTGCCGAGTTTTTCCCACTCCTCGCAGAACCACGTGCGCATCTCGTAATCCAACAGAGGGTCGAGCATACCATGGGCACAGAAGAGCGGGGGCAGATAGCGCCGCAGCAGGTCGCAGGGATTGAGGCGCTCCGGGGCGGCGGCATCGTGGCGCACGCGCAGCAGGCGCGCTTCGGGAGCATCCGTATCCACCACACCGCGGAAAATCGCCACGGCCGCGGGTTGCAGCGGCAGGATGTCCTGACTGCCGGGTTTCCACCATTTGCGGGTCTCCTGCATGGGCTGCATGGAGGCGCAAAGTGCCATCAGCCCGCCTGCATCGGATCCCGCCAGCGTGATGCGGTGCTCATCGATACCCAGCCCCGCGGCGTTGTGGTGCAGCCAGTGCCAAGCGTCCAATCCTTCGTTGATGATATCCTCCGCCGTCACATCGTAGCGGCCGGGGGTGCGGTATTCCGGCAGCAGGCAGACAATGCCGCGGCGCGAGAGGTGCGTGGCCCACGAGACGAACTCTGCCGTCTGCTCCAGTGCCCACATGCCGCCGAAGAAAAACATGACGGCGGGAGCAAAGGCCTCCGGGGTGTGCCCCGCGGGGGCGAACATGCGCACGCGCAGGACCTCGCCGTCGCCGAAGCGTTTCCAGACGAAAAACGGCGCCTTTTCCAACATGCGTTGGTGGCGCGCCTCCTCGGCGGAGCGGGGGTTGCGGGAAAATGCCGTCATAACAACGCGCTGAGTATGCTATTTTCTTGCAGAAAAATCAAGCTTGTAGTATGCTACGGGCAACATGAAGAGCACTTTTTATCTGACACTCGCCTCTTTCTGCCTGTTCGGGGTTTCCGTGGCGGCTGCCCAGCCGCGCCCCGCGCTTATCCCCAAGCCCGCCAAAACGGCGCCCGGGGCCAAGCCCGCCTTTACCTACCCGGACCAGAAGGTCGCCAAGGAACTGGTGGAGGACCTGTACAACAACTGGCGCGTGAGCATGCAGCGCAGCAACATCAGCGCGTGGGAGAACGTCATCTCCACCTCCCGCCGCATGCGTATCCGCAATGCTATCGTGTCCGAAAAGGGTAATTTCCCGAGCGATTTCTTCCGCAACCAGCCGCCCCCTCCCGCGCTGGAGAATTTCACCTATATCGGCTCGCTGGCGGGTGCCAACGGCTACACCCTCGCCGCCACCTATGTCGGCCTGCTGCAAATGGGCAACGGCAAGGCGGAAGAGAACGCCTACGTGCTTCAATTCATCAATGAAAAGGGCGATTGGACCTTTGATCAGGCCAATTTCTTCAACCTCTCCAAACTGCCGGAGGTGAAAAAGCGCCTGCATGAGAAAGACCTCGCGGTGCTGCAGGAGCAGGAAGGTTTCCGCCCCTATGAGACGATGCCCGCCGCCCCTGCGGCCTGCCGCACGCCCGAGCTCATCGGCAAAGTGTTCGTAGATGCCCCCGGCCGCGATATCGAGATGCGCATCAACGGCGTCTCCGCCCACCACTTCTCCGACGAGCGCCGCGCAGATGTCATCTCCGGCGGTCTCAAACGCGGGCAGAACACGATTTCCTACACCATCCGCACGGATGACGGCAAGCCCCACCCCGCGATGGCTATCGGCCTCTTTGTGATGCCCGAGACCAAGGGCAACCACCCCGTCTGCGTGTTTGACCACATTCTCGATGAATCCGGCACGGCCAAAGGCGGTTCTTTCACCTTCACCATCGATAACCAGTACATCGGCTCGATGAACCCGAACTTCCGCGGGGAAGCGCCCCAACCCTTCCATGCGGTGCCGCTGAAAAAGAAATAAGATCGAACCGCTTGTCACCTTCGCGCCCCTCCGCAGCGCGAAACGAAAAATGGTCCGGCGCCCCTGCGTCGGACCATTTTTGACATCCGTACACGGACAGTTCCCCTTGTCCGGCTTACTTCTTCGGGTAGCCGTTCAGCTCGGCACGGCTCAGCCAGCGTTCGGCTTCCACAGGGTCGGCGTCAACCCCCAGGCCGTCGCGATAGGCACAGCCGAGGGTGTATTGCGCCGGTGCGTAGCCGGCCTTGGCGGCCTTGGTGCAATGTTCGATGAAGGCTTTTTCATCGACCGCCGTGCCTTCACCGAGGGCGTAGCAGCGGGCAAGATTAAAAGCAGCAGCGGTGTTGCCCTGCCCGGCAGCCTGCCGGTACAGCTCAAAGGCATGGGCTGCATCCTGCGGCACGCCTTCCCCCGCGGCATAGGCGAGCGCAAGGTTATTCTGCGCCACAGCATCGCCGCCTTCGGCAGCAGCCGTAAGCGCCTGCATCTCTTCGCTCAGCACGGGCTCTGCAGCAGGGGGCTCAGCATTCTCGACCGCGGGCTCAATTCTCTGCGGTTCCGCTGCAGTCGGTGCCGGCTCCTCCTTGGAGCCGTCGCAGGACAGCAGGAGCAGCGCAGCTGCGGAAAGAAGAGGAAGAAACAAGGGTTTCATGCGCTCCATTGTACGCCCTCCGTCGCGCTTGTCAACAGCGAAAAACTCGGTCTGCCCGATGAGCAGACCGAGTCGGAAAGGGAGGCGAGGAAGAGACCTCAGGATAATTCCGCCATATCCGTGAGGATATGCAGACATTCGCGCAAAATGTAATCGAGAGAAGAGGGATACTCCGGAGAATCGGTGAGAGCGTCGTCGTCATCTTCATGCTCCTCCATGAACTTCTCCTCATCATCCTTGCTGAAGAGGGGGAGCTCCTTCTTATCCGCGTCATCCAGTTTCAGGCGGCGGATGGTGAGATTCTTCGCGTCCTCCTCCGCCATCTTGGCATAGCGCTCCTTGCGCTCAGCATCGATGCTCTTGCGGCGGGCCAGCGACTCGGCGTTTTCCGCCTGACGCTCCGCCTTGTTGAGCGAGACGCTGTTTTTCTCCAGTTTCTCGTTAGCGCGGTCGATATCCTGCTGCATGTAGGTCATGTCCGGGTCTGCAGCGGTGCGGGCCGCACTGCGCTTGAGGAGTTCGGGGAGCAGCTGCCCGAGGCGCGTACTCTTCACATAGCCGTTGGCTCGGGGGATTTCATCGTAGGGCAGCGCATAATCCTGCTCGCCCTCGCCGATGCGGAAGCCTGCCGTGACCATAGGCAGCACCAAATCACTCTCCACCCCCTTGAGCTGGGTGGAGGCACCGCCCACGCGGTAGAATTTCTGGGTTGTCACCTTAATCATGCCGCAGCTCTCGCCCCGGCTGATGAAAGGCATGAAATCTACCAGCGGGCGCGGCACCTGCACAGTACCCTTGCCGAAGGTGGTCCTGTCGCCCACGATAAGGGCGCGGCCATAATCCGCCATGGCACCCGCAAAGATTTCGGAAGCGGAGGCGCTGAGACGATTGGTGAGCACCACCATGGGGCCGGTGTAGACGGGCTTGCCGCTCACGGTGAGGCGTTCGGTATGACCGCGGGAGTCCTTCACCTGAACCACGGGACCGGCCCCGGTGAAGAAGCCCACCATCTTGCGTACTTCATCCAACGAACCACCGCCGTTGAAACGCAGATCGAGCACGATACCGGAGACGCCTTCCTTCACCATGCGCTGCAGAATCTTCTTCACATCGGCGGCGCAGTGCACATCGCCGTCATCAAGGTCCACATAGAAGGAGGGCAAGGTGAGGATGCCGAGCTTGGTCACCGAGCCGTCCGCGCCCTTCATCTCGATAATCTTGCCGTTGGCAAGCTCCTCGGACATGGGGATTTCATCGCGTACGATGCAGATTTCCAGCTCCTCACCGCTCTCCTCTCGCTGCACTCGCAGCTTGACGGATTGCCCCTTCTGACCGCGGATGAGGTCAATCACCTTGTCGATGGAGAGGAACATGATGTCCGTCCAGTTGTCATCGCCGTCCTTAGCCACGGCCACGATGTGGTCACCGAGCTTCAGCTGCCCTTCCTTGGCGGCGGGGCCGCCCTTCACAATACCCTCGATGGTGGTGGACCCGTCGTCATCGGCCTTCAGCTTGGCGCCGATGCCCACGAGGGAGGCCTTAATCATGTCCTTGAAACGCTGTTCCTCACGGGCGCCCATGTAGTCGCTGTGCGGGTCGTAGACATGAGCCAACGCATTGAGCACGTCGGAAACCATGTCCTCGCGGTCAGCCTCCTCGATATCGGAGCGCATGCGCTTGAGACGGGCCTTGATTTTCTCCGCCACGGGCAGCTCCTTGGCGGCAGACTTGTTTTCCTTGCCCTTGTCGGCGGCCAGTTTGGCTATATTTTCACGGCGCAGGGTTTCCGTGAGCACCATGTCATCCACGGTGTCCCGCCACACCTGGTCGAGTGCTGCGGTATCCTTGGCACGCTCCAGTTTGCGGCGGGTACGGGGGATACTGCGGTCGGAATCAAAGGCAGGCATGGACTCGGCATAGGCATCCAACGCCTTTTCTGCGGAGGCGATGCGTGCGAGAGCGCGGGCGCTGTAATATGCATGCAATTCCTCCGCCAGACGCGTCGTCTGGTTGGCGAGCATGTAGTCCCCGAAGCTGCTGGCGTAGCGTTCGCGCAGGTAGGCGACATCCTCCTGTGTCAGGAAGAGGTGCTGCGGGTCCACGGATTGAATGTAACAGTCCAGAAACTGCGCATACATCTCCTGCGTGAAACGCGCTCGGGAGAAATGCGCATTCTGCAGCACGAGAGAGAATTGCTTGCCGATGGTGTCGTAATCCGGCTCGGCATGGGAGAGGGAGCTGCAGGAGGCCAGCACCGCCAAACCGGCGACACAGAGTGTGCGCAGCGGTGCGGACAGAGGATGGAACATGTTTTTCATGAGTGAAAAAGGGTGGCGGCAAGCGCTTTCTTGCACGCGATGCCCCCAGCATACGCGCGTGCGGGGACGGAATCAACCCTAAAGTGCGATACTGACGCGCAGAATGAGCGGAATAACATCCGTCCATACTGACTTCGGGCTTGTAAAACAAAGGGAGGAATGGTAGAATTTTCGCGTTCATTTTCACCCCTTTTTTTACGACCATGGATTTCAAGACCTATCTGCGCAAGCACCCCGATGAGAACGGCTATTTCGGCCGTTTCGGCGGCGCGTATCTGCCCCCCGAGCTGGAGCCCGCGTTCAAGGAGATTACCGAAGCGTACAACAGCATCTGCCACTCCGCCCAATTCATCAGCGAGCTGCGCCGCATCCGCAAGCAGTTCCAAGGTCGCCCCACGCCCGTGTACCATTGCGAGCGACTCTCCCGCCTCAACGGCGGCGCGCAGATTTACCTCAAGCGCGAGGACCTGAACCATACGGGCGCCCACAAGCTCAACCACTGCATGGGCGAGGGCCTACTGGCCAAGTTCATGGGCAAGAAGAAGATTATCGCTGAGACAGGCGCTGGCCAGCACGGCGTGGCCCTGGCCACCGCGGCGGCCTACTTCGGTCTGGAGTGTGAGGTGCACATGGGCGAGGTGGACATCGCCAAGCAGGCCCCCAATGTCACCCGCATGAAGATGCTCGGCGCCAACGTGGTCTGCGTGAAACACGGGCTGCGCACGCTCAAAGAGGCCGTTGACTCCGCCTTCGAAGCCTACCTGCGCGACTACAAGACGGCTATCTACTGCATCGGCTCCGTGGTGGGCCCGCACCCCTTCCCCATGATGGTGCGCGATTTCCAGATGGTGGTGGGGCATGAGGCCCGCGAGCAGTTTTTGGAGATGACGGGTTTCCTGCCCGAGGTGGTCTGCGCCTGCGTGGGCGGCGGCTCCAACTCCATGGGCATGTTCCCCGCCTTCCTCGACGACCCCGTGGACATCTACGGGGTGGAGCCCATGGGCCACGGCCCCAAGCTGGGCGACCACGCCGCCTCCATGAGCTTCGGCAGCGAGGGCGTGATGCACGGCTTCAACAGCATCATGCTCAAGGATGAAAACGGCGGCCCCGCCCCCGTGTACTCCGTCGCCAGCGGTCTGGACTACCCCTCCGTGGGCCCCGAGCACGCGTATCTTCGTGAAATCGGCCGTGTGAAGTACGACAGCGCAACGGATGAGGAAGCCATCGACGCCTTCTTCAAACTCTCCCGCTACGAGGGCATCATCCCCGCGCTGGAAAGCTCCCACGCCATTGCCTTCGCCCTCCGCAAAGCCCGCGAGATGGGCAAGGGTGCCGCCATCCTCGTCAACTGCTCCGGCCGCGGCGACAAGGATGTCGACTACGTTGCCGAACACTTCGGCTACGGCGAGGACCACCAATTCTAAGCAGCTCCTCTACGATTGTATGCAACGGGTTATCATAGCCGATGTCAGGAGTCATACTATCGATGGCTCCATCAAGGGGCACGGCTATGCCGTCGCATCGAATTATCTGGAGATTTTTAAGGGTGTAGCAGAGGTGAAGGTAGCCGGTGGTTCCGCTTATGCCCAGAGGTATGGCGACCAAGCCATCGCGCTCCCCAACGATGCCCTACCTTCCCGCCCCGGCTGGCTGAATAAACTCTGCACGCTGCAAAATATGCATTGGCTGTTCAGCCACTACCGCAAAGATACGATAGTTCTTCAAAGCAGCGGTGTTGTCACGGCGTTACTCGGGCTCGCGTTATTCAAACACGCAGAAACGAGGGTCTTCATGATTTTATACAATACGGAAGTAATGACTTCTTGTGTGAAGCGCTTTTTCCTCCGCCTTGCCAAAAGAAGAATCGCCGGTATTCTTTGTCCGAACAGCAAAGTCGGGAAAGCGCACAATCTTCCCTATTGCACCATTCCGGATTATATCTATTGCGGAGAGGAAAACACGCTCCGGGCTCAACCAATCTCCTACGAAGATAAGAAATACGATTTCTGCATGGTGGGGATCATTTGGCGAGACAAAGGGATGGTAGAAGCTGCACGGCATCTGGCAGGAACGCCGCATAAAGTACTGATTGCCGGTGCCCTTTCAGGGGAAGAAGGCCTTGAGGAGGACTTGCGAGCAGCTTGCCGAGGCACCGACAATATCGATTTGCGTATAGGCTATCTCTCAGCAGAGGAATATGATGCCGCTATCCGTAACAGCCGGTACTGTATTCTGAATTATTCCGCGGCCTACTCCGAACACACCAGCGGTGTAGTATTTGATATTCTCTTCCGCGGAGTCCCGATAGTAGGACGTTCTTGTTCCTCGTTACATTTCATAGCCGACTATGGCATCGGACAGCTCTATGAAGAAATAACGGCTTTCGCCCCCGCTTCCGTTTTGAACGCAGCAGAACATGCTCGCTTTTTGGAGAATATGCAACACTATTTCGAAACGCATCGAGCCTATCGCGATAAGCTCATCCGTTTTGTAACCGGAGCCTCACAGGCTTCGCCTTCCCCTGCACTTTCCATGTGAGCTGACATTATTATGAAAGGCAGAAAAATAAAAGCTTTACTCTGTTGCTGTGCATGCCGTCCTAACATGGGTAGCGAGCCCGGAATGGGATGGAATTTTGCCAGTGCGATATCATCATTTTGTGAAACTCACGTCATTGTGACGGAGAACTCACGCAAGATATTAGAAGCATATCAATCAGAGCATGCTGAAGAAACTCGCAATCTTCATTTTCACTACGTTTCCGTATCTGAACCGCTGCAACGATGGGGAAAAATTGCAAAAAAAGCATTTCCCACATTGTTTTTTTATTACAAATACCACAAATTGTTGCATTTGGTTGCAGAGAAAGCGCAGGAATTGGATAAAGAAGAAGACTTTGACCTTGTTCATCAGGTAACCTTAGCCGGATTCCGTACTCCCGGCTATCTGTGGCGTCTCGGCAAACCTCTTCTTTGGGGACCGATCGGGGGGATGGACAACGCACCATTCCGCTTGCTTGTCTCTCTACGTTTTATAGATATCATCGGTTATTCGCTGCGAAACATTGTGAACTGCTGGCAGAAACGCTTCGGATATGCCGCCAGGATTTATTCGCAGAAGGCAGATTACATTCTTGCCAGCACCGCTGAGGGAGAACGAGTCGTCAAAAATTGCTGGAACAGACAGGGAGAGTACATGTGCGAAATCGGCACGGCAGGCATGACAGAGGCCGATTTTGTACCCGCAACTCATCAACCGGGGGAACCCTTAAAGCTCTGTTGGGTCGGCATTATGAATAATCAACGCAAAAATCTTCCGTTGTTATTCAGGGCTCTCGATTATTGCGAGGCTCCGACCGAATTATGCGTCATGGGAGAGGGCGCCATGAAAGAGCGATGGGAAAAGCTTGCACGAGAACTCCCCTCCCGCCACAAGGTTACGTTTCTTGGCCGAGTCCCGCAGATGCGCGTGTTTGAAGAAATGCGCCGATCGCATCTCTTCTGTATCACAAGTGTAAAGGATGACACCTCCTCCGTTTTGTTAGAAGCACTGCAACACGGGCTCCCGGTCATTGCTCCGAACAGCTGCGGCTTTGCCGGCGTCATCACGGATGAATGCGGCATAAGAATTGACATTGATTGGCCGGAATCCTTTGCTCGCGCTTATGGCAAAACACTGAATCGTTTAGCTTCTGATGAGGAATGGCGCCTCAATTTAGCCATGGGTGCAGTAAAGCGAGCAGAAGAGTTTACTTGGTTCCACAAAACAGCGAGACTGAAGGAAATTTACTCTGCGCTTACAAGGACTCGTCTGCCACAATAGTTTTCTGATTGCATTGTTTGATACAGTATCAGAGAATGCGCCGGAACAGGGCCTGTTGCGCAGGTCGAAAGAACCCATGTTGCAAGATTTGTGTAATCAACATAGGTCTTGAAAAACAAGAGGAAGCGTGGTATACTTCCGCATCATCTGATTTGCATGTTACATGAAGGCTTTACTACACAAATTGGCAAAATTTATCGGTTTTTTTTCATGTCTGTTTGCCATTAACAGAATCAATTTGCGTCTACGAGTCACAATGTTGCAAGATACAATACGCTTGGGGCGTCACATGGGTGCATTTTCCCGTGATACAGAAAGCTATGCGTTAGCCAAGCTGACATTTGACTACCATCGAGTAGAAAAGGGATTAACTATGCCTGATTTTCGATATGGATTTGGTCACAATGTTGTTGTTGATTTCATCCAAGACTTGCGTCAATTCAAAAAAAAGGGCTACGATACCACGCTGCCGACATACCAACATGCTCTTGCCGTGTTGAAAGAGTATCAGCGGATACACAACGAAGCTCATTTTGAATTAGCTAATGATATAAAAAAAGGGTTGGATGAAGTTCTGGTTTCATGCAGCGAATTCCCGGCGACACAAAACATTGTAAGCTCTCAAGATTTCTTTGCGTCCACTCAGGAAAATTTCGCTCAATTTTCAGCATCCCGGCACACAGTTAGACACTACGCCGGACGTGTCCCTGAAAAAGACATTATCGATGCCATTGTACAGGCAGGAAATGCTCCGCAGGCGTGCAACCGCCGATTTGTGAAAGCACACTTTTATCAAGGGCCTATCGTACAGAAGTTACTTGCCTTTCAAAACGGAAATCGCGGCTTTGGACATCTCTGCGAACAACTTATCATCGTGACGGGCGACATGGGCTCCTTGTTATTTGCAATGGAAAGGCATGATATACATACCAATGCGGGCATTTTTATTATGAATCTAAGTTACGCGCTTCATTATCACCATGTAGCACATTGCCTCCTCAACTGGTGGTATGATGAGCAGCAAGACAAAGAAATGCGCCGTATAGCAGGTATTCCTGAAAACGAAATTGTCGTACTGTTTATTGCCTGCGGAAAAGCGCCGGAGCGATTTGCGTTAGCCTCATCACCCAAGCCAAGAAAAGAAGATTTAATTGTGCTACATCCGGAAAAGTGAGTGCAATCAACGGAGGTTCTATTTCATAGCAGTACTCATTTCCTATGAAAATTGCTATCACCTCGACCATCCACCTGCTGACTTATACAAACTACGGCAGCATTCTGCAGGCATGTGCCTTGCAGAAAACGCTACGGGAGATGGGGCATCAACCTTTTATGGTACAACTGAGGCGCAAGCCCCGGCTTGAAAGAAGGTTGGGGGGCATTCTGCCGCTGAGCTGGGTGACTGCGTTTTTTAATGCCGTGTATTTTGTGCGACTGTGCCGTTTCGGGGTGCGTCGCACATGGGGATTTTTTTCGTTGGCGCACCGCTATCTTTCGTTTTCGCCACTTGTATATGAGTTGGAGGATGCAGAGATGCCGGAGGCGGATGCCTACCTGTGCGGCAGTGACCAGGTGTGGGGAGATCACCCGGAGAGCGGGGCGTTCCCTGCATGCAAGTTTTTCGCAGACAAGCCCGGGCCGCAATGCTTTTCCTATGCAGCCTCCGCTAATTGGGATGCCCTGAGCGAGCATTGGCGGCAGCTTGCCGGGCGGTTTTTGCCGCAGTTCCGTGCGGTTTCCGTGAGAGAAGACCGGGGGGTGGAAATCTGCCGCGAGCTGGGTGTGCAGGATTGTTCACTGGTGTGTGACCCGGTCTTTCTGGTAAAACCTGAAGAATGGCGCCGGCTGATACCATCCCGTCCGCTTATCGCGGAACCTTATGTCCTATTTTACGTTCTGAACACGGCGGACCTGACCCAAACGCCTCACGCAGCAGTGCAGCGCTATTGCCGAGAGAAAGGCTATCGGTTTATCAATCTGGCTGCGCAAGGGGCGGAATCCACTGATACGGCTAAGCTGAGCCGTCGTATCGGACCCTTGGATTTCCTGAATCTTATCTGCCATGCGCAGGCAATTGTCACTAACAGTTTCCACGGCAGCATGTTCAGTGCTTTGTTCGACAGGCCGTTTCTGACCTGTCTCCAATTCGGTGCCACTGCGGCAGAAAACTCGCGTTTTACCTCTTCCCTGCGTCTGCTGGGGCAGGAAGTGCGCCTTTGCCGGGGAAACGAGGCAAATCTCACCCTGTTGGAACTGCCCCCCCATGTTGCGGAGAAACGCATACCGGAATGGCGCCGAGAGGGCTTGATTTTCCTGCAACAAACGCTGGACTGCATTGCTAAAGATACGAAGGACTCCGCTTTAATAGATACGATATGAGTGTTTCTCCCACCATCACAGCTATTATTCCGGTTTACAAGGCTGAGCCTTATCTGGCTCAGTGCTTGGAGTCTCTGCTGGCACAGACGCATCAGGCATGGGAGGCCATCTGTGTCGATGACGGCTCCCCGGATGCTTCCGGAGCCATCTTAGATGCCTATGCCGCAAAAGATGCCCGAATCCGCGTGATACACCAATCGAATGCCGGTGTGTCTGCTGCCCGCAATGCGGCGTTGGCACAATGCCGCACCGAGTATGTCACGATGATTGACGCAGACGACTGGGTGGAAGCGGAGATGTTTGAACACATGCTGCAATTGGCTACAGAAACTCAAGCGGATTTGGTACAGGTAAGCTTGATGCATAATGCTAACGACGGCACACCTCTTCATCCTATCGTTCAGCGGTTACGTGCAATCGGCCGAGTCCACTGCGAAAAACTCTCGCTATGCTCGCTCTCCCGACTCAATTTCTGCGCAGTCATTAAATTGTTTCGTCACAGCATCATCAAAAAACACTCTCTTTGCTACCCCGCAGGTCAAACATGCGGGGAAGATTCCCTGTTTCTCTATCAGTATCTCATGTTTTGCGAGCGAATTGTAACCAGTCCGCGGCAGCTATACCATGTGCGAGCTTCTACAACTTCCGTTACGAAAAGACTGAATGCCGGACAGCTGAATATTGCCACATATTTAGCCAATTACCTGACTCCGCTGGAGGCATACAGAGTGCTGCAGGAGAAAAATCTTCCTCCTGGTCGAGCAGACATTCTTTGTTCCTATTATCTCTACAAACTTCAAACCGAGCGTGCCGTTGCATTAAGATTTGTAAAAAACAAAGAGGAAGACGAAGAACAAGAAATCCGAAGAGCATCTGCAAAGGCCATAGCCACACTGAAAGCACAAGTCGGATTCCGTCATCTCCTCCGAACAGAGTTATACTCTTTCATAGAGAACAGGCGACGTGAAGGCATATCCCTAATCAAAACATTTTTATCTTGCTTGACTCATTAAATGAATAAAAATATAAAGCCGGCAGCCATTGATATCTCCGTTTTAATTGTCTTCTTCACGCGTCAGGACACTTTGCAAATGGTGTTTGACCGCGTTCGGGAAGCGCGTCCCACACGGTTGTTTCTCTATCAGGACGGGCCGCGGAAAGGACGGCAGGATGATGTGGATAACATTCTGCGATGTCGGGAAATCGTCAGCCAAGTTGATTGGGAATGCGAAGTACATACCTTGTATCAAAAAAACAACTATGGACCTGATGAATCAGGTTATATCGCCGATACTTGGGCCTTTTCGCTAACGGATAAATGTATCGTTTTGGAGGATGATGTCGTTCCGGCCATATCGTTTTTTTCCTTTTGCAAGGAAATGTTGGATCGATATGAAAATGATGAACGCATCATGCTCATCTCTGCTCAAAACTTGGAAGACGTGACTCAGGAAGTGGAAAGTGATTATTTCTTTTCATATACTACCTTTACATGGGGGTGGGCGTCATGGGCTCGGGTGGTCAATCACTGGGATCCCGGCTATTCCTATTTGCAGGACCCGGAGAAGAAAGAGCGCGTAGCATCACATATTTTAAGGAATGGACTTGCCAAAGCATGGATTGATATTTTTCCGCAGAGAGCTAAAGAGGATAAGAACCACTTTGAGACCATCCTGATGTCCCACCAGTTTTTGCATGGCGGATTAACTATTGTTCCCCGTTTGAACGCCGCCGTCAATGTGGGGCTCGGTGTCGGGTCTGCTCATTACGATGGGGCTCTGGAACTGATGGCTCGAGGAGACCGCAAACTTTTTATGCTGACCTCTCACGAGATAGAGACCAATCATCTCAAACATCCGCAGAACGTGGAGGATTATGCGCCCTATCGTGTACGAGCCTACCGAATGCGTGCATGGGGGCACCCGTGGATACGAACCTTCCGAGCCCTGGAATCGACCTTGTATTTACTGATTCATGGTCATTTTGAGAAAGCGGTTGAAGGAATGCTCAGACGTATTCGCCGCGTCCTTTTCCGCCGTTTCAGTTAATCCCCCTGCCCATAACCACTCCTCTCTATCATAAAAGTGCCATACTCTTCTCGAGTATGGCACTTTCACAATAAAGGGGATGCAGATAAATTACATCGTCATGCCACCATCCACGACAATGACCTGCCCTGTGATGTAGCGAGCTTCGTCGGAGGCGAGGAAGAGGGCGGCATTGGCAATATCCTCAGGCTTGCCCATGTCGGCCAGCGGGATGCGGGAGAGCAGCACTTCCTTGGCCTTTTCGGGGATGGCATCCGTCATCTCCGTGGCGATAAAGCCGGGGGCAATGGCGTTGACCGTCACCTTGCGGCTGGCAATCTCCTGTGCCATGGACTTGGTGAAGCCGATGACACCCGCCTTGGAGGCGCTGTAATTGGCCTGACCAAGGTTGCCGCTCATGCCCACGATGGAGCTCATGTTGATGATGCGACCGGCGGGGCTCTTCATCAGCGTGCGCTGGAAAGCCTTCACAAACAGGAACACGCTCTTAAGGTTGGTGGAGATCACGGCATCCCAATCCGTCTCCTTCATGCGCATCAGCAGCCCGTCCTTGGTGATGCCCGCGTTGTTGACAAGAATATCAATGGCAGGATACTCGGCGAGAATCTCCTTGGTCACGGCATCCACGGCGGCGGCATCCGCCACGTCGCAGGGGAAGGCCTTGCAGCTGCCGGGGAATTCGGCATTGATGGCATCTGCCGCACCGCCGCAGGAGGCAGGGTTGCGGGAGATGAGAATCACGTTCGCACCCTCCGCGGCGAAGCGGTGAGCAATGGCCTGACCGATGCCGCGGCCGGCACCCGTCACAACAGCGGTTTTACCTTCAAGTCTGTTCATCGTGATATTATTATAGGCTGTTTCAGGAGAAAATCAAGAAAGAATCATGAATGTTTCTGCATGGCATGCACAACCCGCTGAGCAACGTTCTGCCATGTAGGATAGACGGGGCGATTCGGCATCTCCGTCATGTCGTAGGCCCGGTTCATCGTCGAGATGAAAGAGACCGCATCCTCATTATCAAAAAGCAATTCCGCAGGAATGTTCTCGCGGATGGGGGGAAGGTCGGAAGCCACGCAGGGAATACCCGTGCGCAGGCATTCCACGGGAGGCATCCCGAAACCTTCGTAGGCGGAGAAGTATACGGCGACGCGGCATTCCTCCGTCATGATGCGGCGCATTTCTGTCTCGGGCAGTCGACCATAGGGAATCCAGCGTTCATCAGGGAAGGCAAAGTTAGGGGTTTGCCCGCCGATGACATGGATACGGATATTTCTGCCTTCATCCCCCTTTTGTCTGAGCCATGCGGAGACGCGCTGCACGCCGAGTTCCGTCAGCTTGTGCGGGTAGGGGGAAGAGAAGAAGAGGATGTCGCGTCCGCGCTCATGGCGGCAGGGGGCTTGCGGTGTATCAAACCCGATGCCGACCACCTCCGTGTGAGCCCGTGGTTCATAGCTCAGGTAGCGGCCTTTGTTGAACTGCGTGGACGTGAGCACAAGATCTGAGATGCGGAGGGCTCGCAGCAAGAGGCTCTTAAAGTAAAGGTGCTGAGAGCGGGGCAGAGAGTTCGGCGTGCCCTTGCCGAGCTTGGCGTAATACTCCCAGTTGACATCATGCACATAGCAGGCGAGCTTCGTCTTTCCGATACGGGGGAAGAAAGGAGGCACCCCTTTGGGCAACAGTGCCCAATCAGGTTGAATCTCGCGCACGGCCCGAGAGATGCCGACTTGGTCCCACCACAGGCGTCCGTAACGCACGGGAACAGGCTTATCGGCCAGATGTATGTGAACATGAGGCGGCGCCCCCTCCAACAGCGGAGCAATTTCCTTGTTGGCGAGGATATGAAGCTCGCTCACGTCTTCGCAGTGGGCTAAGCCCTTGGCTAAGCCGATGGAAACGTTATAGATGCCCACGGATTTTGTCGCGCGGAAGCTCTGGTCGGTCAGGGAAATGAGCACCTTCAGCCCGCGAGCCTTGCTATAGATTTCCGTCAATCGGCGGTAATTGACATCGGGAGCATACAATTCTGCATAGGTGCGGCGGGCGTTAGCCTCCCAATTCACGCCATCCATACCTTCAAAGCGTCGGATGGTGTTGCAGAGAGAAGCAACGGAATCATGGGTGAAGAGCAATCCCGTTTTGCCCTCTTTCACCACTTCGGAGAAACCGCCCAGCTTGCCGGCTATCACAGGTACGCCGTTGGCGTATGCTTCCACCACGGACATGCCGAAGGTTTCGTATGTTTGCGAAGCGACGATGAGGGCACGCGCCGTGCTTAGCAGCTCGTTTATACGCTCTCGCGAGCAGAACCCCTCGAAGCGGATGTTACTCAGACCTCGTTTTTCGGCACGGGCTTTGTAATCATCCAAGGAGGCCCCCGCGCCCACCACGACGAGTTGCTTCTCCGGCAACGCTGCAAAGGCCTCCAGCAGCAGGTCCATACCCTTTTCCTTGGTGACGCGCCCGATGACGATATAGGCCTCCCCCCCCTTGCGTTCAGCGGGTGAAGCAAAGGCAAAATGCGGTTTGAGATGCAAATGGTTTCTGTC
The DNA here is from genome assembly GCA_937893015.1 of uncultured Verrucomicrobiales bacterium. Classification (GTDB taxonomy): domain Bacteria; phylum Verrucomicrobiota; class Verrucomicrobiia; order Verrucomicrobiales; family Akkermansiaceae; genus Akkermansia. The sequence continues at coordinate 18,686 of CALBJX010000004.1, forward strand.
TGAAAGATGGTTTCCTTCCGACAATTTACGGCGGAAGAAATCCGTCATGAAGATATAGTGCAGACGGCGGTATGTGCCGAGCATGCGATGGATTTTGAGCGTCAGCACTGAGATAAGTGTCTGGAGGAAGCTGCGACGATAGCAGCGGCGGCACAGAGCACACTCCAAGCCTTTACGGAGACAATCTTCGCAAACATGCCCATCTCGGGTGAAGGTGCCCTCCACGCAGACGAGACGCTGGTTGTGCACGGTCTGCACCACGGGCACACCGCAGGCAAAAGCGGCATAATAAACGGAGGGACTGATGAGCGGCAGGGTGTTGTGCACATGCACGACATCCACACCATTGTCGCGGATGAGCTTTTTCACACGGCGGTAGGTGCCGAGGCTGAAAATGGAGCTCAGCGGCAGCAACAGTTTGCGGAAGAGGGAAAACTGCGTAATTTCGCTGTTGTGGCGGGTGTAGGTGATGACCTTGTGCCCGTGTTCCTCCAATAGCTTTTTCTCGTTGGCAAACACCGTGTCCTCTCCACCGCGGATTTGGTAGAAATTGTGAACGGAGAGGATGGTGAACGGGGAACCCATGTGCGCGTTGAGTGTAGGCTGTTATCGGCTCGGTGTCAATCTTCAATTCAGCTGCCACACCTCCGTCAGCTCGGGCGGCAGGGTGGTGAGGAAGCGGCTGGGCGGGCAGTATTGCACATCGTAGCTGCGGCCGTTGTAGCGGGGGAAGGAGAGGTAGAGCTGGTCCTGCGCGCGGGTGACGGCCACGTAGAAGAGGCGCGTCTCTTCCTCCATGCCCTCCGTGTCGCCCGCCTCGATGACGCGGCGGTGGGGGAACTGCCCCTCCGCCAGAAAGATGACGAACACATACTTCCACTCCAGCCCCTTGGCTTGGTGGATGGTGGAGAGCGTCACGCAGTCATCATCCGCGGCGGCATCGTTGTCCACCTCGGAGAGCAGGGCAACCTGCGCGAGAAAGGCATCCAAATCCCCCTCGTCGCCCACGGTGCGGGCAAGCTGGGCGATGTCCTCCTCGCGCTCCTCGTAGTTCTCGTAGGCCGTGCGCTGGTAGGGCATCAGGTACTCGTGAACCGCGTGTACCATCTCGGGCGGCAGCAGCTCACCCGTGTCGGGGTGCAGCGAGTCCATCATGGCCAGAAAACCGGCCCAGCTCGGGCGTGCGGCGGCGGGCACGGACACGGAGGCGAGCACCTTGCTGTGCGGCTCCGTCAGGCGGGTGCTCTCGGGGTGTGCGGCGAGCCACGGCTCCACGGCGGCGAGCCAGCCCTGCCAGAGCTTGCCCGCCGTGGCTTCGCCTACGCGGGGGAAGGTGGCGGCGATGCGGCGGAAGGCGACTTCATCCCGCGGGTTGGCGATGAGGCGCAGGAAGGCCACGACATCTTTCACATGCGCCTGCTCGAAGAAGCGCAGCCCGCTGGTGATGCGGAAGGGGATGTGCGCACGCGCCAGCTCCATCTGCACGTCCGTGCTGTGGAAGTGCGCGCGGTAGAGCACGGCGATGTCCTTGCCGGGGATGCCGCCGTCCATGAGCTCGTCGATGCGGCGGGCGACAAACTGCGCCTCCGTGCGGTTATCGGGCGCAGGCACCACGGCGGGCATGAACTTCTGCGAGCGGCGGGCGGGGCGTAGGTCCTTTTCAATGCGGTTTTCGTTCTGCGCGATGGCGGCGTTGGAGAGGGCGAGAATCTCGGGCACGCTGCGGTAGTTCGTGGTGATGCGGAAGACCTCGGCATCCGCGTAGCTGCGCTCGAAATGCAGGATGTGGCGCACATCCGCGCCGCGCCAGGAGTAGATGCTCTGCGCGTCGTCGCCCACGGCCATGAGCGAGCTGTGCTCCCCGCCCGCGAGCAGGGCGATAATCTCATCCTGCGGCGTGTTCGTGTCCTGATACTCATCCACGAGCACATGCGCAAAACGCTCCTGCAAATCCGCGCGGAGGTCGGCGTGCTCCTTCAGCAGGCGCAGCAGGTTCACCAGCAGGTCGTCGAAATCCATGGCGTTCTGCGCCAGCTTGCGGGCGGCGTAGTCCGCAAAGATGGCGGAGATGACCGCCTCGTGCTTCACGAGGTAGGCGTATTCATCCTTGAGCACCTCTGTCCAGCTGCGCCCCGTGTTCACGGCAAGGCTGTGGAGGGAGAGCAGCAGCTCCGGCTTGGGGAAGCGGTCGGTCTTGCTGACCTTTCCCACATGCTGCTTCACTAACGCGCGCATAAGGGCCTTCTGGTCGTCGGAGTCGAAGATGGTGAAGCCCGGGCGGTAGCCGAGGCGTTCGGCATGGCGGCGCAGCAGGCGGTTGGCAATGCTGTGGAAAGTGCCGCCCCAGAGCTGCCCCGCAGCCGTGCCCGTGAGCTGCGTGACGCGCTCTAACATTTCGCGCGCCGCCTTGTTGGTGAAGGTGAGCAGCAGAATGCGCCATGCGGGCACGCCGTGCTCCAGCAGCCACGCCACGCGGTAGGTGAGCGTGCGGGTCTTGCCGCTTCCCGCGCCCGCAATCACGAGGGCATGGCGCGCAGCGGTGGTCACGGCGGCATATTGCTCCTCATTGAGCTCGGCGGCGTAGTCATGCTGCGCCGCCGCTCCCCGATGCAAGTCGTATTGCATCATTCAAAGTCCAGATAAATCTCGGCGCGGCGGTTTTCACCGCGGATGTAGTCAATCTGCTGTTCGCTGTCCTCCGTGCTGTAGGTGCGGCGGGGCTGGCTCTTGCCCATGCCCTCGGCGGACACTTGCTCGGGCTCCACGCCGAAGCCGATGAGGGCTTCACGCACGGCCTCGGCACGGCGTTCGGAGAGTTTTTGGTTGTAGGCCTCGGAACCCACATCGTCCGTGTGGCCGGAGATGTTCAGGTGCCCGTGGCTGGCCTTCAGCAGCTCCGCGACAATCTGCAGCTGGCGCTGGGAACGCGGGGTGAGCGCGGCCTCGTTGAAGCCGAAGAAGAGGGCCAGCGAATCGCCGCCCTTGGGGTTCTTCACGATGGGGAAGTAGTGGCCGCCCTCCGCAGAGGCCGTGGCTTCGTACATGCTCAGCAGGGCATCCAGCGACACGCCGCTCACGCCCCATCCCTTCTCGGTGCGGGTTTCTTCCAGCCCGATGTTGGCGGGCTTTTCGGTGTTCTTACCCTCCACATACACGATGAAGCCGGAGTTGGTGGCGTTCTCGAAGGCATTGCGGATGGGGGCTGTCTCGCGCAGCTTGAACTCGCCCTCCTCAAAAATCATGCACAGGCCCGCCACCGTGGCGTCGGAGACCTGCGTGCCGGTCACCATCTTGCGGGCGGTGGCCATGTCGCCGCGGCGCACGGCTTCCACAAAGCCTTCCGCCACGGCGAGGGAATCGCTTTCGGCGGTGAGCACGGTCTTGTCGGCATTGGCGCTCTGTGCGCTCTCGATGAGGGTGCTGCCGTCCGCCTTGGTGACGACGGAGACGAGCATATCCTCCCCGCCCTCGGCGGAGACGATGCGGTAGCGCGTCACGCGGGAGCCGTCCTCGCGGCGGGCATTGCCCACTTCCTCCACCTTGGCGACGCTGTGCGTCTCGCGCCAAGCAGCAAGGGAGGCGGCAGCTTCGGGAGTCATCTGCCCGTCAGCCACGAGCTTTTCCAAAGCGGCCTTGGGGTCATCGGCGGTCAGGGCTTCCTGCACGGCCTGTGCAGCGGCCAGCTCACCCGAAACGGCGGGCTTGGCAGGAGCGGGCTCCGCCGCGGGGGCGGGGGTAGGAGCGGGCACAGGCTCCTCCGCTGCGGGAGCGGGCTCCTCGCTCTTGGGATCCTCGGCGGAAGCGGGAGCCACGGGAGCGGGCTCGGCGGGCGTTGCCGTTTCAGCAGGGGCGGACTCGGCAGACTGCGCAGTCGTCATGGCGGGTGTTTCGGGCATCTGCTGCTCGCGCTGCTGCTTGAGCATGTACATCATACCGGCGCCCACGCCGATGGTGACGAGGAAGGAAACGAGGAAGAGAATGAAGGTACGGAGCATAAGGTTTTCAGTGGTTTGATTACAGGAATTGAGTAGGGGAAACGGGGATGGCGCCCTCGGGCATTTCCGCAGGGGCGGGGGCGTTCTGCGCATCGTGCAGCGCGGCCTCACGGATGCGCAGACGGCGCACGGCGGTGTAGGGGTCGGGCACAGGCGGGGCGGGATAGTGGGCCATCAGCTCATCGGGGTCGAGGCGGTTCATCACCCCGCCCTTGGCATAGCCTGTCTGGCCCGCCTCCGTGGCGATGGAGGCCATCGCTTCGAAATGCAGGTGCGCGAGGTAGTTGCCGTTCGCCGTGCCGATGGTGCCGATGGGTTCCCCGCGCCCCACGAGCCGACCGACCTTCACCTTGCGCGAATCGAGGTGAGCGTAGAGAGTCTGAATGGTGCGGACATCGCCGGGGATGCGGTGCGCCAGCACCACGACATTGCCCCAGCCGGGGCCGCCGTCGCCGCTGAATACCACCAATCCGCGAGCCGCCGCATACACGGTGTCGCCGAGGTCGGTGTTGTTGCCGCCGATGCCGTTGAGATCCTGCCCCGTGTGGAGGCCGCCGCGCTTCTCGTTCATCACGCCGAAGCCCTGCGCATCGTAGCTGAAGGCACCATTGGCCGCGCCCACGGGCGGCTGAAAACCATCTATCATGGGCACGCGCACCATCTGCTCGGGCGTGAGCAGAATCATGCCGGGCAGCAGGGTCTTGGGCATCACGCCGAGCGGCGTGTCCGCTGCGTAAAGACCTCCGCCCGCCAAGGCTTGCTGCGGCTCCGTGTCCTCTCGGTTCAGCAGGATAAAGGCCGACATCGCCGCCACCCCGAGCCCCAAGAGCCCGAGGGAAATCCAACGACCGCGGCTGATGCGTCCCTGCGCCATACGCGCGTATGATACAGGCATACGCCGCTTTTTTCAAGCACAATCGGCGGCTGCGGTAAAAAGCATGAGCTTTATCGGTATCGGTCGTCACGCGTGTTCTTTGCGCGGCTTCATCACGATTTGGCGTGACAGAGCGCCTGTTTTCTGCTAGAATCCCTGCGGAGATATATCGCACGAATTTCCCTCCTCAGTAAGATGATTACATCGGACTTTCTCGTCATCGGCAGCGGTGTGGCAGGACTCAGCTTTGCCCTGCGCGCCGCCGAACACGGCAAGGTGATTGTGCTCTGCAAGAGCGATCCCCTCGTCTCCAGTTCCGCCAAGGCTCAGGGTGGCATTGCCGCCGTGACGGACAAAAACGATACCTTTGAAGAACACATCGCCGACACGCTCGATGCGGGCGCGGGACTCTGCGATGAGGATGCCGTGCGCACCATCGTGACGGAAGCACCCGAGGCCATCCGCGAGCTGCTGGAGTGGGGCGTCGACTTCGACATGGAGAAGGACGGCGAGTTTGAACTGGGGCGCGAAGGCGGTCACGGCAAGCGCCGCATTCTGCACTCCAAGGACACCACGGGTTTGGAAATCAGCACCAAGCTGCTCCGCTGCGCACAGGAGCACCCGAATATCACGCTCTTGGACCACCGCATTGCCATCGACTTCATCACCACGGCCAAGCTCGGCTGCGTGACGGAGGACCGCGTGCTCGGCGCCTATGTGCTGGACCCCGCCACGGGCGAGGTGGAGATTTTCCGCAGCGACCGCGTGATGCTCGCCACGGGCGGCACGGGGCGCGTCTACATGTACACCACCAACCCCGCCACCGCCACGGGCGACGGCGTGGCCATGGCCTGGCGCGCGGGGGCGAGCATCTCCAATCTGGAGTTCGTGCAGTTCCACCCCACCACCTTCTACAACCCCAAAAGCAGCGACCGCGACGGCCTCACCTTCCTCATCTCCGAGGCGGTGCGCGGCGAGGGCGGCATCCTGAAGGGCCCGGACGGCAAGGAGTTCATGCAGAAGTATGACGCCCGCAAGAGCCTCGCCCCGCGCGACATCGTGGCCCGCGCCATCAACAGCGAAATCCTGCGCACGGGCCACCCCTGCATGTATCTGGACATGACCCACAAGCCCGCGGGCTTCATGGCGGAGCGTTTCCCCTACATCTACGAAACCTGCAAGAGCTACGGTGTGGACGCCGAAAAGGACATGATTCCCGTGGTGCCCTCCGCGCACTACCAGTGCGGCGGCGTGAAGACCGACACGGACGGCGCGTCCTCCCTGCGCGGGCTCTTTGTGGCGGGTGAAACGGGCTGCACGGGGCTGCATGGTGCCAACCGCCTCGCCAGCAATTCCCTGCTGGAGTGCGTGGTCATCACCAAGCGGGCGCTGAGCCGCATGCTCCGCACCCTGCCGCTGGCGCATGAGATGGAGAGCTACCCCATCCCCGCGTGGCGCCACGGCGAAAAGGCCGAGCGCGATGACCTCGCCATCCTCTACCACTGCTGGGACGAGGTGCGCCGCACCATGACGGACTACGTGAGCATCGTGCGCACCAACCACCGCCTGCAACGCGCCGCCACGCGTCTGCGCAACATCAACCGCGAAATCAACGAGTACTACTGGGGCTACCGCGTGACGCCGGAAATCATCGACCTGCGCAACCTCGCGCTCACGGCGTCGCTGATTGTGGACTGCGCCATCCGCCGCAACGAATCCCGCGGTCTGCACTACACGC
>CALBJX010000005.1 GCA_937893015.1 uncultured Verrucomicrobiales bacterium
GGACCAGTGGTACCCGGAGGCCGCCCGCCTCACCGCCATGGAGGGCGCGGAAATCCTCTTCTATCCCACCGCCATCGGCTGGATTCCCGGCGAGGAACCGCTCTACACCGCCCAGCACTGCGCGTGGGAAACCGTCCAGCGCGGCCACGCCGTGGCCAACGGCTGCTACGTCTGCGCCGTGAACCGCTGCGGCAAGGAGGGCGAAACGACCTTCTGGGGTCAATCCTTCGTCGCGGACTACTGCGGCCAAATCATCGCCAAAGCCCCCGTTGAAAGTAAGTCCATCCTCTACGCCGACCTCGACCTCGCCGCCCTCGAAGACCACCGCCGCATCTGGCCCTTCTTCCGCGACCGCCGCATAGACTCCTACAGCGGAATCACGAAGAGATGGGGCAAGTGAGATGTACGATGTACGAAGTACGATGTACGATTTGAGAGTTAGGCGCGGCGTAGCCGCGCAAGGCAAAAGAAACGAAGGAACGCAGAGCGCGTATCACACGCAAGGCGCTTGCAACCGCTTTGCGCTGCTTTCCCCCTGCGCGCGAAGCGCGCCGAATTCAAACTTCGTACATCGTACATCGTACATCGTACATTAACCCATGGCTCCCCAATTCACTTATCCCGACCTGCCCATCTCGCGCCATCGGCGCGAGATTGCCGACGCCTTGCGTCGGCACCAGGTCGTTGTCGTCGTGGGTGAGACGGGCAGCGGCAAGACGACGCAGTTGCCGAAAATCGCGTTGGAAGTCGCGGGGGAGCGGCGGGGCAAACTGGGGTGTACCCAGCCGCGCCGACTCGCCGCCGTGGCAGTCGCCAAGCGCATTGCGGAGGAAGTCGGCTGCGAGCCGGGCGGCTACGTGGGCTACCAAGTCCGCTTCGATGACCGCACGGGGCCGGACACCAAGCTCAAGCTCATGACGGACGGTATTCTGCTCGCCGAGACGCAGAACGACCGCGACCTGCGGCAGTACCACACCATCATCCTCGATGAAGCCCACGAGCGCAGCCTCAACATCGACTTCCTGCTCGGCTACATGAAGCTGTTGCTCGCCCGCCGCCGCGACCTCAAGCTCATCATCTCCTCCGCCACGATGGATGCGGGCTCCTTCTCGGACTTCTTCGGCGGCGCACCCGTCATCAACATCGAGGGCCGCACCTACCACGTGGACATGCACTACATGCCCCCGCGGAACGATGACGAGGACCTCCCCGCCCACGTCTCCCGCGCCGTGCAGTGGCTCTCGGAATACGATGCGCGCGGCGATGTCCTCGTCTTTCTGCCGGGCGAGCGCGAAATCCGCGACTGCGCGGACGAGCTCTCCGCCCTCGACCTCCCGAAAACCGACATCCTGCCCCTCTTCGCGCGGCTCGGACTGGGCGAGCAACAGCGCATCTTCCACCCGCAGAAAGGGCGGCGGCGCATCGTGCTCGCCACCAACGTGGCGGAAACCTCGCTCACCATCCCCGGCATCATCTACGTCATCGACAGCGGGCTCGCGCGTCTCTCCCGCTACCTGCCGGGGCGGCAAATCCAGCGGCTGCAAATCGAGCCCATCTCGCAGGCCAGCGCCCGCCAGCGCGCGGGGCGTTGCGGCCGTGTGACGGAGGGTGTCTGCATCCGCCTGTACTCCGAGGCCGACTTCGAGAGCCGCGATGCCTACACCGACCCCGAAATCAAGCGCAGCGCGCTCGCGGGTGTCATCCTGCGCATGGCGGATTTGCGCCTGCCCCCGCCCGCAGAGTTCCCCCTGCCGGACCCGCCCAGCCCGCGTCTCATCAACGAGGGCTACAAAACCCTGCGCGAAATCGGTGCCATCGACAAGCATAAACGCCTCACGGACATCGGCCGCCAACTCGCCCGCCTGCCGCTGGACCCGCGCTTCGGGCGCATGTTGCTCGCGGCGGAGAAAGAGCGCGCCCTGCCCGAGCTGCTCGTCATCGTGGCGGGGCTGAGCATCATGGACCCGCGCGAACGCCCGAGCGATGCCGCCGCGCAGGCAGACCAAGCGCACGCCCAATGGAAGAACGAGGAGAGCGACTTTTTGTCTCTGCTCTCCCTCTGGCGCGCCACGCTGGAGTTCCGCGACCGCCGCAACCTGCGCCGCAACCAGCTCCGCAAGTGGTGCAGCAAGAATTATATCTCCTTCCTCCGCATCATCGAGTGGCATAACCTCGTCCAAGACCTCGACAACGCCCTGCGCGACACCATGCGCTGGAAGATAGAGGAGCTGCCCCCCGAGGCGGAGCAGGCCACGCCCGAGCGCATCCACCGCGCCCTGCTGGCGGGTGCCCCCCTGCAAATCGGTTTTTGGCGGTCAGAAGAGAAAGTCTACCGCGGCGCGGGCGGGCGCGATTTTGCGATTTTCCCCGGCAGCGGGCTCTTCCGCCGCCGCAAACGCCCGGACTGGCTCATGGGCGCGGAGCTGGTGGAAACATCCCGTCTCTACATGCGCCGCGCCGCCGTGCTGGACCCCGCTTGGGTGGAGCAAATCGCCCCGCAGCTCTGCGCGCACCATGCCTACGATGCCGCGTGGGACAAAGCCGCGGGCGTGGTCTACGCCAAGGAGCGCGTCACCTGCGGCGGGCTCACGCTCGTGGACGGCCGCCGCGTCAGCTACGCCCGCTACAACCCCGAGGGCGCGCGCGACATCATGATACGCGACGGCATCATGGCCATGCAGCTGCGCGACACCCCGCCCTTCTTGGCGCACCTCGCCGACATGCGCGAGCAAGTCCGCACCGCCGAGAACAAGCTGCGGCGCCGCGACCTCATCTGGTGCGAGCCCGCCGTCTACCGCTTCTTCGACGAGCGCATCCCCCGCGACGTCAATTCCGAAAAACTGCTGCGACTCTGGCGCGACAAGGCGGAGAAAGCCGACCCGCACCTGCTGGAGATACCCTACGAGGACTGCATCTACCCCGGGGAGGACGACACCCCCGCCGACCTCTACCCGGATGAAATCACCGTCGCGGGGCAGGAGTACCCCGTGTACTACAACCACGCTCCCAACGAAGCGGACGACGGCGCGACCCTCGGTGTCCACATCGACCAATTAGAAAACTTCCCCGACTGGCTCCCGCAATGGGGTGTGCCCGCGTGGCTCACCACGCGCGTGGAGATGCTGCTCCGCACGCTCCCGAAAGACCTGCGCGCCTTCCTCATGCCCATCTCTGAGACGGCGGCGGATTTCTTTGAGCTGTGGTACGACCGCGAGCCCGACCGCCCGCTGGACCGCGCCTTGGCGGAATTCGTGCGCGAGCGCACACAAAAATTCTGCAACGCGGATCAGTTTGAATGGAGCAAGCTCCCGCCGGAGTATATCACCAAAATCTGGGTCTGCGATGATGCGGGGGACGAGCTGGCCCTCGGCACGGATGCCGCTGCCCTGCGCGAGAAGCTGGCGGGCTACCAACAAAAGCGTTTCCAAAAGAAGGCGAAAAAAGTTTTCTCTTCCACCCCCATGACCCGCTGGGACTGCGGCGACCTGCCGGAGGAGGTGGACGTGGGCAACGGCACGGGCTACCCCGCCCTTGCGGAGGACGGCGACCGCGCGGTGAAAATCCGAGTCTGCCCCACGCGGGAAGAAGCGCTCTTCACCCACCGCTGCGGCATCCGCCGCCTCTTCCTCCTGCGCCACGGGGACTTTATCAACGGCATCCGCAAGCGTCTCCCCATCACGAGCATGGAAGCCAAGCTCGCCATGACCACCATCGGTGCCGCCCCCAAAAACAACGTCCGCGACACGCTGGATGCGGCCATTCTCCTGGCCCTCGGTCCCACCCTGCCCCGCACCGCCGCGGACTTCGACACCGCCTGTCTCCGCATCCGCGAGCGCGTCTACGATATCGTCTCCGGCCCCCTCCAAAAGCTCTGGGAACAATTATCCGTCACCGACGCCGCCGTCCGCACCTACTGCGTCACCACCGCCACCGACCGCTACGCCTCCGCCATTGCCGAAGACCTCCTCGCCGACTGGCACTACCTCACCCGCGAAAATTTCCTGTCGACCCATACCGCCGTATCCGCGGACGGCATAACCGACCTTTCCCGCTTCCTCCGCGGTCTCCAAGACCGCCTCTCCCGTCTCCGCCAACAACCCGCCGCCCGCGAACTCGAACGCATCACCACCCTCCGCGCCGCCATGATGCCCGAGTTCTATGCCGACTATCCCCGGCACACGCAAAACCAAAACTGGTTAGCGTATGGCTTACTGCTGTCGGAATACAGGCTCAGTATTTTTGCTCCATCCCTCGCACAAAAAGGCCGAGCATCCGTAAAAAAATTACAGGCGGCAGCAGAAGCATTGCGCTAACACACAAATCCACGCGAGGTTGACTCACGCTCGCCTCACGAGCCTTCGCCCTTCGGGCAATCCCGCTTCGCGTATTGTCCAATCGCCCTTACCTCGCACAACTCGGCCATACGGCGCCGTCGGGCGCTTTAACATACGGTCTGCTGCTCTCGGAGTATCGACTCTCCATCTTTGCTCCGGCGTTAGCACAAAAGGGGCGTTCCTCCGTCAAGAAATTTCAGGCGGCAGCGGAAGCGCTGCGCTGAATGTACAAATATCAAAAGAAGCGTGTCTGCTATGCAGACTTCAATTACTTATATATGTTCTTCATGCATATACACGTTTAGACAGGCATTCCTCCTTATCACATCTTCTCGCTTCAATTGCGTATGTTTCTGCCGTTCCTGCTATAATCGAAGCAATATGCGGGTATTCATGCTCCAAGTCCGTTGCCACTTCATTGTAACCTCTGAATAATTCCCCTTCCTGCATTCCTCCAAGGTCGGCAGGTCTACAAAAAACGCCTCTGGAATTATAAATAGCAACATGAAAGCCACTCGCCAGAGCATCACAAAAATACACCTCAACAGCTTCACAAATTTCTTTCACAGGCCAATCGTGCTGTCTAAGGCCATATTGCGCTAGGATTCCCCCGATAAATGACATGAAAGCGGAAACAAGCTGACGCCTTTGCGCTAAGGTATACAGCGCGTATATCCAATCTAACAACTTAGGCAAAAGAATACTCTTTGCTTCATTTCGGGGAGAGAAAGAGCAACCATCTCGCACAAATCGCCATGAAGCCTCCCCAAGAGTCTTAGCTCTTGCCCCAAATATGCGTTTATCAACCAGCACACCTCGACCAAGGGCAAGTTCCATTAGCATAGCTAAATACACAGGGTGATCAATCACCTGTTTCCGCAATGCTGCGCAGTCGTACTTCGTATGCTGAAGCTCCAGATAAAGGGTTAATTCAATCTTTGCCAAAACAGACTGAGGAAATACGCCTAAAGAAGCCAGCCGAGTTAAGCATTTCACCAAGGCATGGCGCGTATTAGGCTCCATTTTTCCCTCTTGTTTATACTTGTTTACAACCTGCACGCAGATATCGTGCAGTATTTCTTTTGGCACATCATCCATGCATAACTCTAACGACTGAACGGCTTCAATAACACGTCCATTCACCAAAAGGCTGCGAGTCTGATACTCTACATCAGGGGAATATGCTAGCCAACTACCACCTATGTAAACAAGTTTCCAATATGCGTTCTCGTCGATTATTCCCCGCTCAACGACCTCCGCTCTCACCGCATTATGACTTGGTAGCGCTTTCAACAAGAGCAGAAAATCATCATGTAATAACAATGTGTGTAGCCTCGATATGGCAGTTCTCACAGAATCGTCATCCAAATTGAGCATAATGCAGCGTGCACAAATACTCTTGATATCCCCTGCAATATCCGCGCGCTTATATAGCCAGCCAAGAAGAGTAATAGCTTCATCAAGACTCAAACATTCAACTATGCACTTTGAAAAATCCAGCACATCGACGTTGTCAATCGTTAAAATTTTTAGAATATCGATTCCTCGCCGCCGCCACAATCGACTAAAGGCCCAAAGCCTTATTTTGTGTTTATGTTCTTCTGCAGCATAATAATCTTTTTGATTAAAGAATCTGCGCCAATATTTAAACCTGAATATCCATGCATAATTCAACACGATATCATCAGGTGCAATTTTCTTCGTAACACACAACGCCAGATGACTAAACTCTCTATTACCATTTTTTCGCCGTCCCTGCTGAAAAACATAATCTCTTATTTGGTCTTGCAGTTCCAGCGATTCGTGATTTTTCAGCTCATATTGTTCTTTCAGCAAACGAGTGAATAGCTTATCTTGCAATTCTATTCCAAGAACAGAAACACAATCAAGCATATCATGGATTTCTTGATACCCCCAACGTCGTACTCCCATAAGTTTATCATATGCTGCGATGCAAATTTCATTCGCCTGCCAATCATATATAGGTGCACGATTCGATAATTTCCAGTTAGGGCCCCGCCATTTTACGCGGTCCCATAATACAATACTATGTTTCCTTTTCAGAATTGCTACACAAAGGTCCCATGCCAATTTGCCATCAATCCCCGTCACTTTGTCAAACGCCGCTTTTCGAGTGATATAATCTGCATTAGTCTGAGGAAGATCTGCATCCAAAAAGTCAGAAAATCGCTCAGCAATTTCCCTCCTAATTTCAGCATCTGTTCTGCGATACCACATACACATTATATCTACAACCTGCGAAAAATATTGTGCAGGAATAGCGAGCATACACAACGTTTTCTCTATCCCTCCATAGAAATCACCTCGATATACCTTACAGAAAAAATTGTGATTTGTTTCAACCTCTATTTCCGATAAAAAGGTTAAATATGTGTTTGGCATTATCTCACCTATCAGGCACAACAAAAACAGCAAATCTTCCCGTTTTTCCTCATAGATGTGTTGCAAAACACCTTTTCCTAACGCTTCTACTTCCGATATAAACCATTGTGCATATGCAGGGAACAACAAATGCGCACGAGTGAAAAGCATATACAACGAACAGCATAGAGATTGTTTCTCCGGCATAGACGCCTGTTCACTACTTGCTATAAGCCAACGCCGCACATGATGAAGGAAAATCTCCAAATCATTTTTTTTAATAAATCTGCTAATTATTTCCAAACACTCAATAGGAGAAACCAATCCATATGTTCCATCTAAAGTCCAAATAGGAGAATCTGGTATTCTAGCAATAGACAGAAGGGCCTCTATGCAATCATCAGAATTCTTACCGCTCAAGGAAAAGAGCAACTCGCATCCTCCTTTGCTCGTCTCCGCCCATGGACCAATCAGAGCCAAAGCCATCAACAGCTTTACATATTGAATCTCCTCAGCCCATCTAGGAACAGCCTTTTTATTCTTCGCAATTCTGCGACGCAAAACAGTCCTTGAATATCCAGCCTCCCTAACTAATTCCTCCCAATGCCTATCGGGATAATCCTTGCAAAGCCTATTCACGCAAGCTCTATCTATGAGACTCATCCGATATGTGGACTTGTAGTCGTCATCTTCTTTGGCAAAGGACAGGCCCGATGGAACAATCTGTAGTATTCTTAAATTATTTCGACCTGAACATATGCGAGATGCTATCAATGTGTCAGTCACAACGCAAACTACATCTACCGACGGATACAGTTCAGCAATCGTCCTAAATGCTTCTACAGACTTCACATATACATAATTCTTACCCTTCTGTGTGATTGTATCAGTTTGAGCAAGTTGGTACACAAATGCCAATCCCTCCAGAGGTGACTCTGAAACAATCGTAAATACAGAACTATGTTTTCCGTCAATCCAAGAATTGAAAAGTCTCAAACCCTTTCGTAGCTCATTCTCAAAAAGAAAAGTAGGCAACGCAGGGTCAGAAAAATTTTGCCACTCTTCCCAGCATGAATCAAGGGATTCAATATCAGTACGGCGTTTTCCGGATAATTCCATGAACCAGAACTTAACCGAAGGGCATTCATCAATCCAGTTAGCCAAAACCATTGCATCGATGGCGACAACTTTCTTCCATAAGCCTTCATGATTCTTTTCCTTTTCCCACTCTGCTCGTGTGGACCAGATTTTGGGCGTAGCAAAGACAAAGGTTATTGTGGATTTATCCTCCCCTAAAGAATCTTCTGAACGCTTATTATAATCCTCATTTGCCTTAGTGGTCGTTTTTTGGACATCGCCGAATTCCCAACAAGAGCGACCTTCCGGCACCCAATTTCGGCAACCCTCCGAATCTACCACTACCGCATCAAACCCAGGTTGATTATTGCACTCCATGTAACGCACATCCAAATAAGTAAGCGTCTTTGAAGTTGCGCAAAGTAGTTTCTTGATTAAAAGAGGGAAAAAGGCGGGAGAATCGAAACGAGCACTCCAATCCTCAATATCTTTAGGGGACACAGTAAAAATACTCATTAACTTATCAACATATTATATTCCCAACCGAAACAAGCGAGTAAGAGGTATACTTTCCATTTCCGGACAATCTTCCGTGGGGACTTCCAAAGTATACAGCTTGCTGTTGTATGAAGATTTCAAAACAGATAGCTTGTACTTTTTATTTGCATCTTTACACCATTGAGCAATCATCGACTTTGCATCTTTCACACTATATGCGCATCGTGCGCCTAGAACAACACGACTGAGATAAGGCATAATAATTGATGAGAAACAACGGCCATCCCGATAAGAACAATGAGGTTCATCATTATTGAACACAATTCTCATTTCTTTCTCGTGAGCCCAATCAATTCCTTTAGTCGCAGCAAATCTTGTATAACGATAGTAGTTATTTGTAGGAGCCCATTTCAAACGTTCATTCTGATACGACACCTCCGAAATGTATATGGCCTCTTTAGTATCAGTTTTCCTAACTAGCTGATTATAATCTTTGGCGACAACGAATAATGTCTCATCAACAGAGAAACCACAACGAATCTTATACACGGGCAACTTAAACTCTAGCAGAGCACCACGCGCAAAATCTCCGTAATGCCCCCACATCACAGAGGAGTGCGCCGTTCTGGATAGGCACAGCATCACTTGTTCCAATCCTGCACCGATTTTCAAAATCTCGTTCTTCTCTATCTCTGAGCTCCAAGCCGGAAGAAATTCATACAAATCATTACATTCTCTAGGACTAGAGACTTTTAATGAATTGCTTTTTAAAATCTTTTCCAAATCTCCCCATTTTACATACAAAAACAAAGGAATATATGTAGGCCTAAGGTTCTTAACTTTTCCATCTCTAGTAAGAGCCAAACCTGTTTCCAACGAGGCTTCCATTACCCGTATTTCTTCATCGCCCAGACATATTTTTTTAGTATTTGAATCCAATTGAACAGTTAGAAAAGGAGCAAACAGGCCAGTCTCATGATTATCGGCCCGCCCCAACCAATCCTTAATCTTTTCTATTAAAATCCGAACAGTAGCGGCAACGATTTGCTTATCCTCTAGGCTCTGGCATTTGCAGACATCATATGCCCAATTTTCCAACTTTTCGATGTAGTCTTTCCCTTCAATATCACTGTAATCATTCGCGATAATGCTACAGAATCGCTCAAACAAACTGACTTTATTATTCATTAAGGGAAATCAAGAGCGGGTAAAGGTTAATCGCAGCACAAGAATAATGATGCCATACCCGAGTAAATCACCAATTTACATTCTTAACCAATGTATCAATGAAAGCACTCTCCTCTGTCGTGATTCCGTACTTTTGATAAAGTCGAGCATCGTCCCAGCGTTCGTTCAAATCTTGCTGAGGAACGCGCGTATACACTCGTCTCGGCAAATCCTGTGTCGGTTTCATGAGCAAAACCAAGAAGCGGAAGAACTTTGTAGCCATATATCGCTTAAGATTTTCGGCTTGTTCCATGGTATCCACACATTGCACTACAATATAGGTTTCCGTGCAAGCGGAATTAGGCTCTGCAATAATAGGCTCGCTGAACACCAAGTGAGGATAATCATCCGCGCCGGGACTGGCTTTTGCCACGATAACCTTAATCCTGTCGAGCGTATCGTGTAAGGCAGTAACAACATTACGTGCCGCGAAACCAGACCCTCCGCGCATATAAATTTTCAACGTCTTATCATGCGTTGCCGACTTCGCATAAGCCGAGAAGTTGGTGGGAAGCCCGTACGGCTTTCTTGAACTAACCAAATCAAACATGGTAGGTTCACCAAAACTCTGCACTTTACGAAGAATATTGATAGCCTCATTGTATCGGATGAATGACTCCGCACCTTCCTCCAAAAGAGGACGCTGCATCACACTATGCAATCTTCCGTGCTGATAGTTGAATATTTTGCTCTCCCCGTGGTGTTGCGCATCCCACAGGAAATAGCAAACGCCACCGCGAATATTCACATTGGGGAAACAATCTGACGTTTCAGGATAATCGTACAAAGAAACCAGTCGGTCATCCGTCAGCATATTCTCTCTAAACTCATCCAGCCCCTTACCCCCGACATACCAGCGAGCGGGCATAATCAAGGATATGAAGTCAGGATTCATCTGTTTTGCAGCCTCCACAAACAGATTATATACGGGAGTTGCGCTGGAGTTACTTCCTCCATCCATCTCTTGATACGGAGGATTGCCAATAACTGCATTAAATTTCATACGAAGGGAATTGTTGGAGGAAGAATAGAATGAGGGGCGAGAAACGCGACTGATAAAGAGCTGACGGCGGTTTTTAAGGACATCAAGGATATCATGGAACGCCACCACATTCACATGAGCGTTCGTATACCCGGCAAGGGTTCGGCGCACAATGCTGCACCCCATCTTGGTTTTGCACAGGATGAAGATGTTTTCTTTCAGCGCATCGTTCCAGCAACGCTGCTCCACCGCGCGATTTTGGAAACGCTGCTTGCAAACGCGGGCTCGCATGATGTTGTAGGTGGCAAACAGAGAGTAGAGGCCGGTCTTGGCGTTCAGCTCCAAAATGCGGGCATCGGGGTTGAGGAATGTTTTCGGCGTGACATTCGGTTCCATGACGATGCGAGGGGTATCGAGAATGTTCTCATGCGCGGCATCATAGAAATCATAGCCGCCGAGACAGTCCGTCATGTGCATATTCACCACGCGCCACGGAGTCAGCACGGTTTCCTTATCGGGGTTGCGGAAGCAGGAGAAAATCTCTGCAATGGTCTTGATGCGCTCCGTGGGCGGTTGTGCATCCGCGCTGCGCGCCATAGCGCGGATTTTGTTACCCGCCGCAATGAACACATCGGGGTCGTAGTATTTGATGAAACGCTTGAACAGGCGCTTTGTGATGCCGCGCGGCATGAATTCCTCCCACGACTCATCATCCACCAGATTGGTGAGGTCATGAATGGAAATATCCTTGCCGTATTCAATATCTGCCCCATAGATCAGAAGAGGTATACGGATGGAAATACCGCGTAAGATAGAAATCGCTCGTTCCTTGTTCTTGCGCTCGGCATTCAGCCTGTCGAGTAGCTCCTGCTCCTGCGGTGTCAATGATTTCTTTTGATTCTTCTTCTTTTCCGCATTCACAGCCTGCTGACGTTGAACACCGTTCAAGCCGTTGACCGCAATATCTATATTCTCTACCTTTTTGCTCTGCTTGGTTTTGCCGATGATGCCATGCAGCTCGTCAAAATCTTTGAGCTGGGTTTTATCAAGAGTTCCGAGCGCCTTACTATAAATATATTTGTCATCGAAACCGCTGCGGACAGCGCGTTCCACATAGGCTTTTTTCAGCTCTTGCAGCATGTAGCCCACATCATAGGGCTGCATGCGGGAACCTTCACCCGAAATCACAGGGCAAAAGTTCAGGAAGCTGGCCATGTATTGCCTCTGCTCTTCCGTATCACCGCCGCTATTAGCGTTGAGTTTACCGGCTTCGGCCACCATTTTCAACGTGCGGTCCGGCGCAAAATCAAAAGCATAGCATTCTGTCTTTTGCTTTCCATTGACAACGCCCGGAGATTGCACACGGAAAATCGTCTGTAAATAGTTAGCTGCCGAGGTAGAATACGAGCCGGCCAGCATGAGCACAGCCGTCCACTCGGGAACAGTCACGCCCGTGGTGAGCTTGCCACAGGAGAGCGTGATGGAATAACGTCCGTAAGCCGAGCATCGAGCGATGGCAGTTTTAACATTTTTCAATGCATTACTGTCCTCATTGTCCTCATCCCCATCACCTGCGATATTGACAATCTCAAACAACCCCGAGTCGAACCCGGAGCCGCGTTTTTCCATGAGGGCTTTGAGGGCCTGTGCAGCCGCAACACCGGGAAGTATCCAAAAGCTGTGACGGAAGTTCTCGCAATAGTCCTTCGTGGAGAACGGATAATTGGTTGTGGTGCTTTCCCGGGTCATGAGCTTAAGAAAGCGCATCACATCCCCTTCGTGCACAAAATCGCCCTTGCGGGCACCTGCAGGTATAGAGTCGCCGTCCTGTTCAGGATTGCCAGTCCAAACACGGAAGAATTCACGGAAGTTAAATGCCTTATCACCCAAATCCTCGTACCCGGAAAACTCCGCGTTCAGATTGTAGGTAAAAATATTGAGTCTCGGCAAGTCCTCATAGGGATTATTGCCGTCGATATGGTTTGCATACCAATCTTCCTTGGCCTTTTGTTCCTTGACGTAATCCCAGGTAAAGGTAGAGTCCTCTGAATAGTGGTCCAACAGGTTAAAAGGCGTCCCCGACAAACGAAGGAAGCGAGTTTCGTTTTTCTCCAGCGCCTTAATCACCTGATCACCGAGTTTCGTCAATGTGCCTTCATGGGCTTCATCGATAATGACACAATCCCACTCTGTGCTGAACACTTCATCGTTTTTGTTGAAATGCCCACCGACCTGCGATGAACCACGCAAATCCTGCAAAGAAGCGAAATAAATGTATCGCTCACTACACTTCTGCAACGCTGTCAACTGCATTCCCTCCGAACGGGAGCCGAAGTAATACCCATCCCCTTTAACAAAAACCTTGTGAAAATCTTCTCTCCAACCCGCGACGACCACAGGGCGATGGGTAAGAATCAGCGTACGCTTATACGCCATGCGTTTAACCATCACAAGGGCACAAATCGTCTTACCGAAACGCATCTTAGCGTTCCACAGCATCTGCTTGTGTTTTTTAAAACGCTTAAGAGTCATTGCCACCGCCTGTTCCTGCTCCTCACGTAACACAATGGGGTTCCTATCATGCGTAACCGTCTCAACGCCTTCACGGTTCTCCTTGACGGCTTGAATAGCATCCAAAACTGTACCCTTATCGGTCTTCACCCAATCACTATAACGACCGCCATCCTCATGCCTGATAATTTCCACCCCCGAATTGCGAAGCACCTTATGAACCAGCTTGTCTCCAAACTGCTCACATTTGCCTTCGCATACGCGGAGTGCCAACTCGGTATGCAGAAGCTCGTACTGAAGCAACGCTGTTTGAGTGTACTGCTTGATGCGTTTTCGTGCCGCCTCATTCAACTGCGCGCAGTTCGGAGGGAGTTGTTCCATCGGCAAGTCTGTATTCAAAGTAGCATGACCGACTTTGAGGATTCCCTCGTGAGCCGCATCATTCACACGGAACACATAGATAAGACGGAAACTGTATGTACATTTAAACATGCTCATTTTATACCTCCCATCAAGCTAACAAAGGTGACAGTTTTGAATCCGCGCGACGACCAATCGCGCAGTTTGCAATACACGCCGTTGTGGCGGTGAATATCGCGCTTCTCGCAACCGGGGCAGCCGTCCACAATCGTTTTGGTTTCCATGCCGAACATGTCCGTGTACGAAGCCGAGGAAGATTGGCAGCTATTCGGCACGACACCTTTCAGGCCGTCCATCTGCCAGAGATTCCAAGAGATGATTTTGGCAATTTCATGCAACTCTTTCTGAGCAGGGTCCTTTCCGGGGAAACGATGTTGAAAATGGTCGATAAAGGTGAAGAGCAGGCACTCACGCGCCAGCAAAAGGCTATCGCCCTGCCACTCGTAACCGAAAATGCTCTGATACGCCAGTCGCGCAGCCTTGTACCATTCGGGTATCGTTTTCGTATTCTCGGAAACAACGCGCAGTTTGCGGTCAAGCATCCCGATGCGGTCAGGAACTGGGATAATCTCGCCTGTGGTTGTATCGTAGCGACTGGCAAGATAGGGAGCTTCCCCACAAGAGACTTCCAAGCGCGTGTCATTCACATAATCCAGCCATGTTTTACCGCTCTCTGAGGGGAACGGAATGAGGTCTGTGTTTGTTTTCCAGCCCTTTTCCGTTTCCTCATTGAACACCCCTGCCCGACCGAACCATTGTTCGTCCACAAGGTTGTTCTGAGCATTGCAAATCCATGCGGGCGTAAAGACCTCCGCTTTCTCGCGGGAACGATAACGCTGTTCAGACGCATTTTTTCTAACGCGCGGCTGGATAATGATGCCGTTCTCCCCCGTGATGAGCGGCAGCTCTATCGTTTTATCAGCGGCATATTCCGCTCCGCGCGGCAGATAATCATCCGTCGCCCAAAGGATATTCCGCCCGGTGCTGCGGTCTTTCAGCAGGGTCTCCAAAAGCCCCACATCTTTTCGCACCAGCTCATTCTCGCTGATATCAACGCTGTTATCAACAGTCATGGAAAGGGAAGTCAGGTAGGTTACACGCGCACGCGCGACACACTCATCGCGCCTATGCCCGCACTCTACCATATACCCCCGATGTTTTCAAGAACAAACGCCGCCACTCACCCCAAAAACCGCATTTTTTCCTGCCTCTCCTCCCGCCCCTCCCCCAAACCCACCCACAACCCTAACCCTCAGCGTGTTTTGTTAGTTGTATTACATCTATCTTTTCTAGCATTTTTCCACCAAAAGCATATCCTGTTAGACAACACCATGAGCGAACAACACCCCGACACCGAACCGACCTCAGACGAACCCATTTTTTGGAAAGACGGCAAGCAATTTATCCGTCTCTATTACTTCATGCCCGAAAAGCATCTGCTTGCTATTATCCAAAATGACGAGATAAAGGTATCTATTCCTGACTATTGCAACGATCCATTGGAATTTCTCGCAGCAAATGAAGACGACGTAGGATACTCATTTGAATGCGGCTTTATCAGCTTCTCAAGCCATTTCGGCAGTTCGCTAATGTGGTCACACTACGCAGATTCCCACAAAGGAGTCTGCCTGCAATTCGATTTTCCGATAAGACAAACAGGAGACATTATTGAACCCAACAGAAACAACTGGAATTTGTTTATGCACTATCCTCCCGAAGAGGATTGCTATCCTATAGAAAGCATCACCAATTTCGCTGTTCTTAATCCAAACGAACATGTGGACTGCTCACAATTTTTCACAATCACGCAAATGAATGGCACAATGAACATTCTTTTGGTCAAAGTTCATTACAATTCCCAACGACCGGGGAAAAGTAAGGTTTCCATGTTTGGTTCATTTAACGAAGGGGGAATTAAAGAATTAGGACTAGAACCGAGCATCTACACAAAATCCAGCGAATGGGCATATGAAAAAGAATGGAGAATATATGTTACACTGAATGGCACACTTGCTTTGCACGATGAAGATTTTTTTGTTACTGGTTTAACTCAATACATCACAAAAATCATCGTAGGTGCAAAATTTCCCAAGCGACATGGACTTCTTGAACACTACGTCACGCAATCATCTAAAAAGAACCCTAATCCAGAAAGTAGGATAAATCTTAAACTCTGCTCTTTTGAACAAGCTGAGTACCACCCTGAAAAATACGAAATCATTGTACACAACTCGTAGCATTCACGCATCTCATGGCGCACAACCTTCCCGACATCATTCTGCTCCCTATTCCTTTTATTTTCTTTTTTTCCTATCTTAAACAAGTAGAATCGTATATTACCATGTTCAAGAAGTGCCCCAAACTGCTAACAGGAATTATTATCGTAAGCCTTATCATTTTCGTTGTAGGCATCGTATGCAATGCAAACTGGGTTATAACCAACTGCACAGATGCAAGTCCAAGCGGTCAATCTGACATCAACGCATTTGAAGGAATCAATGCCCTATTCGCAGGGCTCGGCAGCATCGGTATTTTTTACACATTGCTCCAACAAGCAAAAAATTTACATTTTGTTGAGAAAGGCCACAATGAATCATTAAGACTACATGAGTATAATGACATATCTCACGAAATAGATACATTTAAACAAATGCTTCACTCATTAAACGAGACACATAGGACCAACGAAAATTCCACTGATAGCTTAAGCGAACACATATATAATAAAATATCAAAAAATTTCGAAGAATTAAAGAGCACCTATAATGATAATCTTAATCCAAGTGACAAATACAAATTAAAAATGTGGATATATAATCAAATCAATTTACACACCCAACCACTTCTACAAATAATCTACACGATGAGGAGCATATTCAGCAGTATAGATAATGCCGAGCACCTAACGGATACAGAAATTGTGCGGTTAAGAGATTCCCTCTTCTTCTCCATAAGTCATTTTGATTACAAAGTTTTACAATTAGTCTACATCCGAAAAAGCATGTGGATTAACTATGGAAAAAACAAACATTTCAACGAGTATTTTTCTGAAGACACAGCACGTCTTATCATATCTCAATCCACTAATACTCATTCAGAAAGCGCAGATAATTTTATATATAATACACTTAAGGATGCTGACCCAAGAGTGGAAACACCCACGGAATAACAACTCCTTCTTTATCGCTTCAAAATTATTTCCGGCCTCGCATGACACCTCTAGAAGTTAGCTTTGGTAGAACTCTTATGTATTTCCAACGTAGAAACCGTGCTTCTGCGTTTCACCAAAACGCCACTTTTAAGCTATACAGAATCGAAAGAGTTCATGATCTTGATGATTCATATAAAACAGATGAAAGTGGTCATGAGCACATTCTACATCCATACAAGCTCTACGACATGCCATATGGAGCAATGCGCCACGAATATTACCTAAGCGATGATGAATACAATGCCATTCAGAAATATCTTGCAGATTCAGATGTATCATCCATTACAATTAATCTAGCCCATGTAAAAACAAACTAAATATTCTTAGCCGTGCGGCACGCCGCACGGCTTTCTTTTTCCCCTCAAAACGCATCCGGCTTTCTCAAGATTTCTGAAAATCAAGAAAAAGAATTTATTAGATGTCACACATCTAGCACATCTTCCATTTTGCCTCGTACTGGAGGATAATAGCGGACGGCTAACAGCCATTTTATATTATGTCTATTCAATTAAATACAAATGGATTATTTCTCCTTTCCGAGGAGCAAATTCCAGCGACAGCGAAGACGAGAACGGCATGGAGTGTCTCTAAAATTGAACTTCTAGCCGTATTTAACAAAGCACTTTCACCCCAAATTGTTAAAGAAGCCTATTTATTAAAAATCTATGATGAGCATAATGTAGCTTATAACGAACTCGTATTTTTATCCGCAGGACAAAAGGATCACATTCAAAATAAGCTTGATCGCCATAGCAGGATTATAACCATACCTGCCTATGATAATTATACAAGTTCGGCTCTTTCCAATATGTCTCACTCATTCCTACATAATGAAGCACTGAATATTCAGGCAATCGATTGGCATATTCAAAACGGGGCAAGTCCTGAATCTCCAGACGAAAACGCAGTACTCGATAATAAGCATGTTAAACTTTCGTTCTATCAGCTCGAATATGATAAAATCAATAACATTATATCAATTCTATAAACATCTGACTAATCACAACAATAGCAACTTCCAACTATAATAAAAAATGAAACCTTTAAAAGTTAAATTCGAAAGGGCAGTATTCTTCTATAGAAGAAAGGAAGCTGCACATGAACCGCTTCCCTCCCATCATAAAGAATTCAATCTATATGATATTCAGAAGGTTAAAAATCCTCATGACGATTCTACTGCGGATGAAGCTGGAAAAATTCACATATTACATGCATACAAGCTTTTTGAAAAAGAACGTATTCCAAATATTTTCGAGTATTATCTAAGTGAAGATGAATACGATGCCATTCAGGAGGGACTTACCTCCCCTAATGTAAGCTCCATCACCATCAACTTATCATATAAGAGGATTAACTAATCACCAGCCGTGCGGCATGCCGCACGGCTTTCTTTTTCCCTCAAAACGCCCATCCGTCTTCGGCATTGCCTACGCCGAGACCGGGGGAGGATAGGAAAAGAGCTGCGGCACCACCGCCATACTCCCTGATTTGATTCGTCTACACCGCCCAGTAGACTCACCCCTATCGGGGCAATCCCGCTACGCGCATTGTCCAATCACCCTCCGAACCCTCGGGTGCTTTGTAATTTGTAACTTGTCATTTATAATTCCCTCTTGTCTGGCTTGACAGGGTGGGGTGGCGGGGGTAGAATGCGATATATGAAATATTTTGTGCATTTGATGTTGGCGGCGGTGGTCGCGCTTGGGTGTTCTTCCTGTGTCACCACGGATTATGATCGTTTGCCGCATACGGGCTTTATCAGCCACTATGAGAAAAACACGGATGAGCGTGTGCCTTTTGTCTCGTTCTGGGATGACACAACCACCGTGGAGGAGTGGAACAGCTATGTGGCCCAAAAGCGCGTGGTGTACTTCGCCCCCGTGACGCTCAATTATCTGGACAAAAAGGAACGCGATGCCGCGGAAATGAAGCGGCTGGAGGACTTGCGCACCTATTTCGACACCCGTCTGGCAAAGGCCCTGCAGGAAAAGGCCGCGAAGGATAAGAATCTGGTCATCACCCGCACGCCCGTACCCGGTGCTGCGCGCGTGGAGGTGGCTATCCTGAGCGCATGCTCCACGAACACCGGGCTGAACGCGGCCGCGCACGGCGCAAGCGCTCTGGTGAGCGGCGGCGGCTTCATTGTCCGCACCCTGTTCAGCGACGAGGACGCAAACGGCCATATCGCCATGGGTGCGCGCATGTACGCCCCCAACGGCAAGCTGGTGTGCGAAGTAGCGGACTTTGAATACGGAACGACCTCCGTAACAGGCCAGCTGCTGGTTGACACCAAGGATTTCCGCCCCTACGCCTACCAACGCCAAACCATCGACCACTGGGCCGATGAGTTCGCCACCCTGGCCACCACCCCCTACGAGAAAAAGGTCTCCCGCCCCCTCTTCTCCCTCAACCCCTTCTGACGCTCGCGCCGCCGACCCGTAGCGGTGCCCCATGGTCGGATGACTTCTTCCGCCGCGCGGTGATGAGCAGAGTCTCCTGCCCCGCGCCGCTGAGCACTAAAAAACGGTCTGACGTTTTCACGTCAGGCCGTTTTCTTTGCAAGCCCCCCGTCCGGCGCACAGAACTTGGTTTTTGTACATTGTACATCCCCATTTGACACCTGGCCACCCATCTGAGACTTGCCACCAATCTGCCCCTGCCCCCATGGTGTATATACACCGCTCTCCCCCCCCCCCGCACAACTCGGCCATACCGCGCCTTGGGGAACGGTCGCCTCCCACACGATGGCGTATATACGCCATCCATTTTTCGCCATTCCACCAAATCCTGCCGCCGTGCGCCCTCCTCGGACATATTCCTCCATATATGAAAACTGCGCGACGCAACGAGTGCGCAGGGACGAGCCTCCCGGAGGCGAAGAGATGAATTCGTTTGAATATTGCATGAGAGACGACAATGGGCAGCCGGCGCGAGCAGAGGAACAAGACATCTCAAAAGCGCAACCGATTTATTAGATGTCATCTTTTCTAACTGTTTGCTTTCTGAAAAATCAGCTGCTATATTGCAATAGAATGTATTATGAGCGAAGAACTGATTATCGATTTGGACAAGTTGGACTCGGATGAGCCGCTGGAGGAGAATTCATACATCTATCAGGGGTTTCTTGACTACTTGCATGCAAAAATCATCGGGACAGCAAAAGCGAATAAGGCCTTTATCGAAAGGCAGCTAAGGAAACAATCCGGTAAGCCCAAGTTCCATATTCACCAACACCCCTGCTTTTTCATTAACGGGGGACGTGGTACCGGCAAAAGCACCCTGTTGCGAGGGATTAAGGAAAAGTTAATCAACAAAAAAAATTCTCAGCAGCACGACATCAGCATCGGGTTGTTGGCAGAAATTGACCCGACGGAGTTAGCAGACGGAGAAAGTTTTATTGTCCACATGCTCAGCCGCATTTGGGAACGCATTGATGCCGTACCTTTTGAAGGGCTACAGAACTCAACCATCACGGGTGCGCGCGCTCGCGCGACAAAGTGTCTGCAGGAGATGTCAAAAGGCTTGCAGCTGCTCGCGGGAACGCAGGATTCCCTGAGCAAATCGTATGAGGCCTCTTTCTTTATTGAAGAGTGCGTAGAACAATGTGCCAGCGGCACGGCGCTGAAAAACAAGTTCTGCGAGTTGTTGGAGCACCTCAGCGACATTACGGGAGATGATGCCTTTCTGGTAACTGTGGATGATGCTGACATGAACTTCAGCAAATGCAGCGAGGTCATGGAAAAGGTGCGACAGTACATGCTCTCCCCGCGCATTATTTTTATTTTCGCCGGTGATATCAAATTGTATTCTCTTGTGGTGCGCGGCATGCAGCTGAAGCATTTCGGTGAGCGAGAGCTGATTCACGATGACTCTCGCCGTGCGCATCGCGCAGAGCTTCTCAATAATCTGGAGGACCAGTATCTGATGAAGCTTTTCCCCGCCGGCAACCGCATCACGCTTATCAATTCGCAGGGTTTGCTCAATCGTACGGGCAAAACCTTATTGCAAACGGAAGCAGGCACCACGTATGAGTTAGGCAAAGCGCTTCATCATTACCTGCGTCACGTTGTCTCCAAAGAGCACATGCAAATAGCGAAATCACTTCTCGGCTCCATGCCGATTCGCAGCATTCTCCAATTATTCAAATACTGGATGAGCAATATACCTATGCCGATGGAGAGCAATTCATCTCCCCACATGATGGGAGAGCAGGAATTGCGCAAACTCAGCAACGGGCTGAGGCTAACCTCGACTCAGGCCCTCATTCAACACCAGATTGATTACATTTCTATTCACGAAGGAGATCTGCACGCCCTGCATCAGGGGGTTCTACAACATATCGCTCATTTAGGGACAGACTCCGAATGTCCGAGACTCCTCCCTAATATCGGAGCGAATGATGACAAGCTGGTTTCTCTCTACATCGGAAGCGAGGTCGCGCGTCTGCTGAACACTCCGGCAAAACAAATACAGTATCTTTATACCATTTTTCCCCATTTGCAATACGTCATGGATGAACTGCAAGGTGCCAAAAACGGCATCGCGGCTCCTGACGTGGATCTTGATGATATTTTCGCAGAAAACCTCATGGACCGCTGGAATCATGCCGGCAACATCGAGTATCGCCAATGGGGAGCCCGCTGCACAGCCTACATGTCCGCCAAGAGCAAAAGCGGCTCCAACACGGAGAAACGATACGCTCGCGGCACCATCCGGCTCATGAAAAAGCCGCAAGCGGCAAAAGTAGTGGCAGGCAGGCCCAAAAAGGAGAAGCTCATATACCAGCATCGAGAGTCGGCCAAGCAAACGATTGTTGCCATCAAAAAACTGATTACCTCTGCCGATGCAAACAGCCGAAATGATGCAGACCGAGACAAAATCATACAGCCTCTTCTCGCCTTATACCACTCTATCAGCACCATCCGTTCTAACGAGGGCTTCAGCTATTACCTCTCCATCTACAATCTCATCAGTCTGATGATTGAGCTTTTGGAAACCCTCAGCTACATAGAAGATAACGATGCCAGAAAGAAAGCGATAAGCGAGATACTGTATCCTAAGGATTTAGGCTTCCCGGAATATGCGGAAGAAATGACATCTCTGGGAACAGGGAAAGAAGACGATAACACCGAAGAGGAGGAAAGCAAGACCGAGGATGTCCCGGAGGGCAGACAGGAAAATAGGCCTCAAGATAGTCGCTACGATATTCATCAAACCTTCGCAGAAATCATCAAAGCTCAGATAAATGCATCCGAACAATCTTTGAACGAATTGCGAAATGAAATCGATGGGTGGGCTCAGACTGCAGTTCATTCGGATGGACTCGTCTTCCCTGCCAGAATGAATGATATTTGGAACCACTTCTTCACGCGTTGCAGCACCATCACCGAAGAAGCTCGGCTGCGCGCCAGATCCGAAGACGATCTGGTTAAGGCCGGCGATTTATTCTGCAGCTACATGGAAGCTTTTGAAACATCCGTTCGTCTGGGATTACCTGATAACACGTCAAATACCGTGAAAGATTTCCCGCTGTGGAAAGCATTGAGAGCGCTCTCCGGCTCAAACCCGGAATTGAATAACAACCTCGCCGGCCCCGCCAACGACAGCAGCACGCCGGCCAAAGACGACACCCCCACCACCAAAAGCCTCATTCCCCAACTCAAGGACATTATCAACAACCTCAACATCGGCCCGGTTACACAGGTCAGTCCCTCGGCCTAAGGCTATATTTAGGCTGCTTCCTCCATTCCGTTTTTTTCGGCCCCATGTCCATTCTCTCCACTCTGCCGGTCTTTGTGCTGAGTAATTCTCTGGCACTCAATGATCTCATCCGCGGGCTGAGCAGATTATCCCCCGGCGACCGAGTGGACGGGGAAGCGGAAGCATGGCGTATGTGGGCCTACACGACCTCCCACCTGCGCGATTCCTCTCGCCCGGATCACATTTTCAATTTTCGCTGGGAAAAATTCCAGGAGCGGAATTATATCGACCTGACGGAAGCATTGGAATGCGTGGGGGATGTGTATCTGGAAATCCAGAACCATCGGCTGTATGTCCGCAAAAACGCGGTATTTTATCGTTGGCAGAATCTGCGGACACGCATGACTACACTGCCCATCAAAATCCGCTTTTTGCAAAAACACCGCATGTGGCCCAATGGGGATCTGGCACACCCATACTCCCCCTCTCTGGAGGATTTTATCCGCGAGGACGGCCTGAATGAAACCCACCTGCACATCAACGGCTACCTCTTCCCGGAGGAGAGCTGGCTCTATGATTTATACGCCGTCGCCGAATTTTCGGAGCAGGAAGAGCGGCAATACCGCGACGACCGCCGCATTCGGGAATTCTACCACACTGTCAACCCGGAACTGACCCCGAAACTGCTGGCAGGCCGACTGAAGCTGGCTGCCATGCTGCGGGATAACATCCTTTGCATGCTGGATGAAAATCCGGAACAACTGCGGAAGCGTTACCATATTCTGCGCCTCCATCTTCACCATTTTTCGCTCAGTCCGGATTTTTTCTGTGCCCCGGCGCGGGAACATAGCATCCCACGGAACTATGCCGAGCGCATGCAGCAGGAAATGGATATGTGGTATCGCGCTTTCCGGCTGATGCAGGATGATGAGTTCTACCGCGACATCCTCAGCCAAATACTACATCTTTATATCCTGTTAGAGAACGAATACATCCAGCTATACCGACACAACGAAAGGGATTTCGGTTTCGAGGCCTTCGCGAAGGCGTCCGACCACTGGAGACGCGCCATCGGCAGCAATGCCTATTACAAAACAGCCTTCCTGCGCCTACTCAGAGCCACGGAACCTACTCCGCAGACGCAGCTTGAGATTCGCCTCACCCCTGATGCCATTATCAAAAACGGAGAGAAACTTCTCCGGCTCTGGAAGGAGAGCTGCCATGAATTCGCCGCCGCCGCAAAAAAACAAGGCAAAAGCCATGTCCCCCATACGCCGAATCTGATTCTGGTTGCGCACTTTATCAAACGCAAACCTATAGACCGCAGCAACAGCAAGGGCCCACTCCTGAGCTATCTCTACGACAAAGAACGCACGGAGCACCTGCACAAGGCCGGGCAGCTGGCAGATTTCTGCATGCGTTTCTTACAAAATTACCCAGTTCCCATCGGTATCGATGCCGCCTCATCCGAACTGGTGCTGCCGCCGGAGGTCTTTGCCCCTGCCTATCGGTATTTTGAGCGCCGCACCCACATTTCTCACAAAACATACCATTGCGGTGAAGATTTTCACCATCTTCTCAGCGGTATCCGCGCCGTTTATGAGGCTATCACCTTTCTGAACATGGGGGTAGGCAGCAGAATCGGCCACGGAACAGCCATCGGCATTGCGCCGGATATCTGGTTAGAAACCATCCCCAAAAAACTGATTATCCCCAGAGGAGAGTGGCTGCTGGACCTCATCTTCGCCGCCCGTTTTTTGCCGACGGAGCGCC
Source organism: uncultured Verrucomicrobiales bacterium (assembly GCA_937893015.1). Lineage (GTDB taxonomy): Bacteria > Verrucomicrobiota > Verrucomicrobiia > Verrucomicrobiales > Akkermansiaceae > Akkermansia. Next base: position 24,116 of record CALBJX010000005.1, read on the forward strand.
TGGTTGATATCCGGCAGGAAACGCTCAATGTTGCCCACCAGATATTCGGCACCAAGCACACCAAGGCCCAAACCCTGCACGAGCTGGATACGTTCTTCGATGCCCGCAGCTTCATTCCGCGCTTTGTCTCCCAGATCTATGACAAAGACAACGGACGCCCCACAGGCTTATCCTGCATATCCAACAGTGAGGAAGAGTATGAAGCCATCAGGCAGTTCATCAATCAGCGCGGCTCTGCTTGGATTCCTCTCTTCCTGCTTTGGTTTACGGATAAAGACGTCCGGCGCCGCATGACGGAAACCATCGAAGTGCCGGCCAATTTCCCCGATAGCCGCCACCTCCTTCTCCTTCAACAGAGGGTACAAAAACTTGTTGCTGAAAAGGATATTGTCATTGAATCGCCCCCCGTCAGCAATCTGCGTATCAGCCAGTATAAACTGTTACCCCAACACCATCTGCTGCGCTGGCTGGGGGTTCCCGGGCATACCTTTGAGGGAGATGCACACATGAACATCTGCATGGGGTCTGATGACCCCGGCATCTTTGTCACGGACATCAAAAACGAATACTACCACCTTTACAATATGCTGCGAGAAGCCCATCTCTCGCCGCAGGAAAGTATCGAAAAGCTACGCGAGGTGAACCGAAACGGGCGCATCTACGCTTTCCGGACCCTTCCACCGCTGCAGGAAGCACAGATACCCCGCTACTCGTAAGGATGCTGTGCTGTATCGCAAGCCATGAAACACCCCCAATCTTCTTCTCGCCCTCTCCCGCATTCGAGCTGAAACACCCGACATCTCCTCCCAGCGCCCGTACCCGTCGCACGCAAGGGGATGCGGCGCAGAAGGAAGAAGCAACACGGCAGGGAGGCATGCGCCGAGCCGTGTTGCTTGTCTCTCGACCGGGTACCTCAGGCTTTTTCCTCCGGCGAAGGCGCAGGCTTCGCGTCGGATTTTTCCGCCGCGGGAGCCGCTGCTTCGGCGGGTTTCGTCTCAGGCTCCGGCTTAGCCTCCACGGCGGAGGGCTGTTCTGCCGGTTTTGCCTCGGGCTTGGGCTCCGGCGCGGGAGAGGCGGGCGTCTCTTGCGGCGTCGGCTCGGGCTTGGGCTCCGGCGCGGGAGAGGCGGGCGTCTCTTGCGGCGTCGGCTCGGGCTTGGGCGCTTCCTTGGGGGTGGGGGCCTCCTCCGTCTTCGGCGCCGCTTTGGCAGCGGGAGCGGGTTTAGCGGCGGGTTTCAGGACAGGCTTCACAACCTTGGCCGCGGTTCGGACCGGGGCAGCCGGGGTGTTTCCCCCGGCTGCGGGCTTCACAGGTTCCTCCTTCTCGGGGGCGTCGGCGGGTTTCTCTTCTGCCCGAGGAGCTTCCTTCTTCTTGGCGGGGGAGAGGAAGGTCTCAAAGAAGGCGACCAGCACGGCGTAGACAAGGAAGAAAGCACCGGGGAGGGCGGCAATCATCCAAGGATTCGCCAACACCATGGCCAGCAGCTCGGGCTGCGCGGGCGTGGGGGTATCTGCCCAGCGGGTCACAATGCCCCAATGCATCAGGCAGGTGATGCCGTACCACAGGCCAAAGCTCACCAGTGTGGTAAAAGCGATGCGGAAGGGTGCCGTCGAGGCCAGCCAGCCCATGGCGAACACCCCCATCACAATGACGGCGGGCACGGGGTAATCCTGCGGCAGGGTGCAGAGCTGAATCATGTAGCCATTGCCCTGAACGGGAGCCGGCAGCGCCACCACAGGCCCCCAGATGGTCCAAAGGCCGCAGAACAACACAAGCACGATGGACAGGCAGAACGCCACGTTCCACGCCATATCCAGCAGGCGCAGCAGCGCACAGAGCACCAGCACCCCTGCGGTGATGCTCACCCAGTTCAGCGAGGTGAAGAAGCTCTTCACGGCATCAAGTGTTACTCCATCAACAAATTGCTCGGGAGCCACGCCCATGCTGAGCGGGTGCACGGGCATCTGCAGGTACAATGCCACGGCGAACAGCACCACCAGGCTGCACACCAAACGAACGAAAATTCCCAATGCTTTCAACATGCTGCCATTGTAGGCAACAGCCTGCGCCGCGTCAAGGGGAAAAGGCGTGAGCGGCGCACTTTCCGCGGCAAAAATCGCACTCTCAGCGGCGGGCGCATGAAATAATGCTTGCATCGTGCAAGCAAATGCGTTAGAATCCCCGCCCCCGAACGGGAAACCATTCTCATTTTCCCGTTGTCTCATTCTTCTTCGTCATGTCATACGCCGTCATCGCAGCTCTGGTTATCTTCCTTGTCACCTACGCTCTCATTGTGTCGGAGCAGGTGCACCGCACGGTTATCGCCCTCTTCGGAGCCATGCTCATGGTGCTGGCCGGCGTAATTTCGCAGGAGGAGGCCATCCGCCACATCGACTTCAACACGCTGGCGTTGCTCATCGGCATGATGATTCAGGTCTTTGTGCTCAGCAAAACGGGGCTCTTCCGCTTCCTCTCCGTGTGGGCGGCGCAAAAGACCAAGGGCAGCCCCGTGATGCTGCTCATCGCGCTTTCCGTGCTGGTGGCGGTGTGCTCCGCCCTGCTGGATAACGTGACAACCGTGCTGCTCACCGTGCCCATCACCTTCACGCTGACGCGCGACCTCAAAATCTCCCCGCTTCCCTTCATCATCGCGCAGATTTTCTCCTCCAACATCGGCGGCACCTGCACCATGATCGGCGACCCGCCCAACATCATGATTGCCTCCGCCGTGAAGGAGCTGGACTTCATGGCCTTCGTCATCAACCTGACGATTCCCTGCCTCATCTCCTTCGTGCTGACCATCGGCCTGCTCATCCTCATCTACCGCAAGGAGTTCCACGCCACCACCAAGAACCGCAACCGCATCATGAACATCAAGACGCAGGGCCTCATCAAGAGCGCCTCCCTGCTGCGCCGCTGCCTGTTCACGCTGGGGGTGACGATTGTGCTCTTCTGCTGCCACAGCCAGATTCCCGGCTGGGGGCTGGAGAGCGGCACCATCGCGGTGACGGGTGCATCCCTGCTCATGCTCATCACCATGCCGGACCGCGAGCGCGCCTTGGAGCAGGTGTTTGCCCGCATCGAGTGGACCACGATTTTCTTCTTCATCGGCCTCTTCGTCCTCGTCGGCGGTCTGGAGGTGAACGGCATCATCGAGTGGCTGGCCGCCCGCGCCATGGAGCTGACGCACGGCGACCTCACACAGACGACAATGACCATCCTCGTGCTCAGCTCGGTCATGTCCTCCTTCGTGGACAACATCCCCTTCGTGGCCACCATGATTCCGCTGGTGAAGGACATGGGCACCATGGGCATCACCGATTTGGAACCCCTGTGGTGGGCGCTCTCGCTGGGTGCCTGTCTGGGCGGCAACGGCACGGTTATCGGTGCCAGCGCGAACGTGGTGGCGCTCGCCATCGCCCGCAAGCACAACCTCACGATGAGCTTCATGCAGTTCTTCAAGCTTGCCTTCCCGCTCATGCTCCTGAGCATCGGCATCTCCGCCGTGTATCTGTGGATTGTCTTCCTATAACCCCCTCCTCGTCAACTCCCTGTGTTCTGGCTTGAGATTGCTGTCATCGGCATCATTCTGGCGATGGATGCCACGGTGTACGCCTTTTCCTATGGCCTTGTGCTGCGGCAGGGGCGGGCATGGGCGGGGCTTATGCTCGCGCTCACTGTGGGCTTCTGGCAGTTTTTCATGCCGCTGGTGGGCTATGGCTGCGGCAGCCTTATCCGCGCATGGGTGGAGGCGTGGTCGCCGTGGATTGTGCTCGCTGTCTTCACCACACTGGGGGCCAACATCATCCGCGAGGCTTGGAGCAAGGATGAGGAGGAAGAGGAAGAGAAGAGCACCTCCCCCCTCGGCTTCATCGGGCTCACGCTCGTGGGCCTCGCCACCTCTATCGACGCCCTTGCCGTGGGCGGCTGCATGGCCATCGGCAGCATCGGCGGCTCCTCTCTCTCCCTGCTGCATCTGCTGCTCGCCTGCGCCCTCATCGGCGGCATCACCTTTGTGCTTCCCCTGCTCTCCTTCCACAGCACACGCCTCCTGCACCGCCTGCCCACCCGGTGGGCGGAGACGATGGCAGGGCTGCTCCTCATCGGTCTGGGTGTGAAGAACCTGTGGTGAGATGGAGCGGAAAGACAAATGAGGGGGTTGTCGAACTGAATGTACGAAGTACGATGTACGATGTACGAAGTTTGAGTTCCGCTCGCTACGCTCGCAAGGATAAAGGGAAGAAGGACGCAAAGCGTTTATCAATGGCTACAAGCCTTTCATACGCGCTTTGCGCCCTTTGTCCCTTTTTCTTGCGCGGCACAGCCGCGCCTAAATTTCACTTCGTACATCGTACATCGTAAATCGTACATCCCTACAAATCCCTCTTTCCGTGACATACGGGGGGCGGAATCCGCGGGCTGACAGCTTTCGTTCTTTCATCCCGCCGACACCATGCTATAATGTCCCCATACATCTTATGACTGACAACACCCCGAAGAATTACTACATCCCCACCGTCATCGAAAAGACGAACCAAGGCGAGCGCGCGTATGACATCTACTCCCGCCTGCTGCTCGACCGCGTGATTTTCATCGGCACGGAGATTGACGACACCGTGGCGAACTCCGTCATCGCGCAGCTGCTCTTCCTGCAGATGACCGACCCCAAGAAGGATATCCACATCTACATCAATTCCCCCGGCGGTTCCGTGACGGCGGGTCTGGCGATTTACGACACCATGCAGTTCGTCTCCTGCGACATCAACACCTACTGCATCGGCATCGCCGCCTCCATGGCCTCCGTGCTGCTGGCGGCGGGCACAAAAGGTAAGCGTTTCTGCCTGCCGAACTCCCATGTCATGATTCACCAGGTGCGCGGCGGTGCGCAGGGCACGGCGGCGGATGTGGAGCGCACCATCAACTTCATGTTCAGCCTCGATAAGCGCCTGACGGGCATCCTCGCCAAGCACACGGGCAAGGACACCAAAACCGTCAAGAAAGATCAGGACCGCGACAACTACATGACCGCGGAGGAATCTCTCGCCTACGGTCTGGTGGACCGCATTCTGGAGCACAACCCGCAGGGTAAGTAACCCCATTCCGTTCCGACCATGGCAAGCACAGCCAAGACCTGCCTCCTCTGCGGGCAAAAGGGAAGCGAAGGCCGCCCGATGCTCGATATGGGTGATTTGCACATCTGCTACCCCTGCATCGAGAATCTGGACTACCACATGTTCTCCTCGCCCAACATGGGCGATATCGCCGCAGACCGCGTGCTCTCGCTCATCCGCGCCACGCACCCCGAGCTGCTGCCGCAGGAGGAGAGCGACGGCTCCCCCGTGCTGGAGGTCGAGACCCGCAAGCAGGACGAACTCCCCACCCCGCAGGAGCTCCACAAGGCTCTGGATGCCTACGTCATCGGTCAGGACCTCGCCAAACGCACCCTCTGCGTGGCGGTGTACAACCACTACCTGCGCCTGCGCCAAGCCAAGAGCGACGACGGCACCGAGATTGAGAAGAGCAACATTCTGCTGGCCGGCTCCACGGGCAGCGGCAAGACACTGCTCGCCAAGACGCTCGCACGCATTCTGGATGTGCCCTTCTGCATCGTGGACGCGACCACCCTCACGGAAGCGGGCTACGTGGGCGAGGACGTGGAAAACATCGTGCTGCGACTCCTGCAGGCCGCCGACATGAACGTCGCCAAGGCCGAGCGCGGCATCATCTACGTGGATGAGATCGACAAAATCGGCCGCAAGACGCAGAACGTCAGCATCACCCGCGATGTCTCGGGCGAGGGTGTGCAGCAGGCCCTGCTCAAAATCGTGGAAGGCACGGAGTGCAACATTCCCCCCAAGGGCGGACGCAAGCACCCGAACGAGCAGTACATCCGCGTCAACACGGAGAACATTCTCTTCATCTGCGGCGGTGCCTTCGTCGGGCTGGAGGGCATCATCCGCAAGCGCCTCGGCTCCTCGTCCATGGGCTTCGCCGCCATCGAGGACGACCGCGATGCCAAGGAATACACCGAAGAGGAAATTCTCTCCAAGGCCATGCCCGAGGACTTTTTCATGTTCGGCATGATTCCCGAGCTCATGGGCCGTCTGCCCATCTTCTCCCCGCTCACCACCCTCACGGAAGAACAGCTCGTCAAGCTCATGACGGAGCCCAAGAACGCGCTGGTGAAGCAGTACACCAAGCTGCTGGCCATGAGCGGCGTGAAGCTCGTCGTGGAGGATGAAGCCCTGCGCGCCATGGCCAAGCTCGCCATCGAACGCGGCACGGGTGCCCGCGCGCTGCGCGGCATCTTCGAACGCCTCATGCTCGATATCATGTACACCGCCCCCGGGGACAAGACCATCGACACCGTGACCATCACCGCCGATGTCGTACACGGCAAGGCCGAGCCGACCATCACCCGCAAGAAAGCCAAGAAGAAGTAAGACGTTTTGTACGGCCATGTTGGTACTGGGTATCGAGAGCAGCTGCGATGAAACGGCGGTCGCGCTGATGGAGGACGTGCCGGGGCAGGTGCAACCCGCCCTGCTCAGCTCCGTTATCTCCACCCAGATTCCCCTGCACCGCCTCTACGGCGGCGTCATCCCCGAGCTTGCCTCCCGCAACCACTCCGCCAACCTGCCCGTGGTGCTGCAAGAGGCTCTCGACAAGGCCGGCCGCCGCGTGCAGGATGTGGATGTCTTTGCCTCCACGGCGGGGCCCGGGCTCGTGGCCGCCCTGCTGGTGGGCAACACCGCCGCCAAGGCTCTGGCGCTGGCCGCAAAGAAACCCTTTATCGCCGTCAATCATCTGGAGGGGCACATGCTCTCCCCCTTCATCACCCGCCCGCAGGGGCTCACGCCGCACCTCTCGCTCGTGGTGTCGGGCGGGCACAGCCTGCTCGTGGACGTGCGCGGCACGGGGGATTACACCCTGCTCGGACGCTCCCGAGATGACGCCGCTGGCGAAGCCTTCGACAAGGTGGCGAAGATGCTGGCTCTTCCCTACCCCGGTGGGCCCGAAATCGACAAGCTCGCCAACGAGGGCGACCCCGCCCGCTTCGCCTTCCCCCGCCCCATGATGCACGAGGATCACCTCGACTTCTCCTTCTCAGGGCTCAAGACCGCCGTGCTCTACACCCTGCCCAAGCTCACGCCGAGCGGCGACCCGCACGACCTCGACCGCCAAACCCTGTGCGACCTCTGCGCAGGCGTGCGCCAAGCCATCATCGACGTGCTCCTGCACAAGGCCATGAAAGCCATCAAAAAGACGCGGCACAAGGTGCTCGCCGTCTCAGGCGGCGTCTCCTGCAACTCCGCCCTGCGCGAGCAGCTGAAAACCGCCTGCGAACGCCGCCGCATCGAGCTCGTCCTTCCCCCCAACAGCCTGACGACCGACAACGCCGCCATGATTGCCTTCGCCGGTCTTCTCCGCGCCCGCCACGGCGACTTCTCCCCCCTCGACACCCCCGTGGACCCGAACATGAAGCTCGCGGGAGCGCAAACGAGAAAATGATTCACCATAGACCAATTATCCTTGAACCATGAGTCTGCGAGAGAAACTGTGCGAGATTTTGCCGAGCCTGCTGCCCGAGCGGGAGGAGGAGGCGATTAAGGGGCGCGAGCTGATTGCCCGCGTGCGCGCGGTGTTGGGGGAGGCGTACTCCGACCACTCGCTGCGCTCGCAGTTCTCCTTCATGGTGCTGGACCCGAGCTCCTGCCTCGCCCGAGTGGAGAACGGGCAGGGTTACTACCTGCGCCGCGAGGGGGATGAGGAATCCCTGCAAAAACTCTTCCGCGACGGCTCCGCCGGGCTGCGGGAAAGCGCCGACCCCTTCCACAAGGCTCTCGCGCTGGCGGTGCGCCTGTACGACACCGCGGGCTTGGGCGTCTTTGTGTACCCGCCCGAGGACATCGAGAGCTGGGAACGCCCCGACCTCGTGGCCGTGCAGTGGCCTGCGGGGCGCATCGAGGCGGATGGTGCCTATGTCATCGAGGACACGGAGGCCGCGCCGACCTTCCGCGCCGTGACCGTGGCGCTCTGCGACACGGCGGAGGATGCCCGCCGCGCCTTCCACCGCGCCTTGGCCTGCGGTCTGTGGGCGGAGGAGAGCGAGCTGCTCCTGCTGCCGGGGGCGGAGGCTCCCGAGGAGATGGGCCGCCTCTCCGCGCGTTTCGGCGTGGGCGTGCGCTGTCTGGCGGCGGATGCCGACCTGTTGGCCGAGCTACCCGGTGCCGATGAGATTTTCCGCATGGAGGCCGCCGAGGCCCGCGAGCTGCTGGGCGAGGTGGCGCTCACCACCCTCTCCCACCCGCGCCCGCGCATGGTCTCTGCCGCGGATGCCGCCGACCTGCCCGCCGCAGGCGTGGTGCAACAATGGGCGAAACACTGTGTCACCCGCGGCCGCATCGAAGCCTGCGAACAGCGCGTTGCCGTCAACTGATTCTTTTCGCCGCATGTCCTCTCTCCTCAACAAGCTCTTTCGTCTGCTGGCGGGTCGCCGCTACCACCGGCTGTTTCTGCTGGCGGGGCTGCTGCTCGCGCTGTGGGGGCTCAAAGGTTTGGGGCAGGCGGCCGTCTATGTGCACGAGGCCGTGCGCGTGCCCGCCGTGGTGACGGATGTCACGCAAAAACCTTTCTCTTCTGCCTGGGAGGCTCTGCGCGGCGGCAATTGGAAGGCCGAGGTGGCCTACTACCCGCACGTGAGCTACACCCTGCCCGACGGAATCGGCCAAAATGGTTGGCGTCTGCCTGACGGCGATGCGAACGACCACCCCATCGGCGAACAGGTAGAGATTCTCACCATGCCGAACGACCCGACGACGGCACATCTCGCCGCGTGGAAGTTCATCTGGGGCGAGCCGACCGCGCTCTTCTTCGGTGGGGTTGCCGTGTTCCTCTTCGGGCGTCTTCTGCGCGGGCGTAAAGGGCACCATGCCCACCGCAGCCCCGAAAGCAAGCCGGAACGGGCGCCCGAGCGACGCCCCGAACGCCGCGAGCCCCCGCGCTCCCGCGACGAAGCGCCCGCACCGCGCCGCACCGCCAAGAAGGGGCAGATGGAGCTGGGGCTCGATGTGGAAGAAGCGCCCGCCAAGCCCAAGCGCAAACGCAAGGCCGCTGCGGCGGACGACGCACCCAAAACGCCCCGCAAACGCAAGAAGAAGAAGGAGGAGTAAAGCACATGGCACAGATGTACCCCCGTCGTGTGGCCGGCAATGCCCAGTTCGGCGAGAAACTGGTGTATGCCGAGCTGCAGAAACTGCCTGATGACTGGGTGGTCTTCCACGATTTCTGGGAGCATTACCGCGATGACAGCGGGCAGTATGTGAACTACGAAGCGGACTTCGTGGTGCTGGTGCCCGATTACGGCTATGTGGTGCTGGAGGTCAAGGATTGGCCGCATGCCCGCATCGTGGACGGCGAATGGCAGAGCAAGAGCGGTTTTCACGGGGCACAATGGGTCTCCATGGGACACAAGGTGAGCCCGCTGCACCAAGCAGATATTGCCTGCAACCGCCTGAAAAAGGGTCTCGTCTCCGTCGGCATCTTCCCGGAGCGCGAGGATTGGCAGCCGGAACGCCGCTGCATGGCCATCCTCACCAACTGTGTACCCGAGGATTTCGACACCGCCGCCGTGGCGGAGGACGCCCGCATCGGCAACCGCACGCACGTGCCGCTGGATACGCTCTATGTCTGCGGCGCAGAGGCGCTGCGACAGGGCTTGAAGGAGCGCATCGAGGGGCTCTTCACCAAGCGAGGGCGACTCGGCCGCCACATGAACGAGGAGATGGTTGCCGCCATCACCGCCTATCTGGCGCCCACGCTGTACTTCCGCATGGATTTGCGCAACTACCTGCGGCTCATGGACGAGGCGACCCTCCCCCTGCAACAGCTCCTGCCGCTGCTGGAGGAGAGCAAGGGCGGCATCCACGTGGAGGGCTGCGCCGGCAGCGGCAAAACCGTGCTCGCCACGCGCGAGGCGGCACGCCAAGCCGCCCTCCTTCCCCGCGACGGCCGGCACCGCCTGCTGATGCTCTGCTACAACCACAACCTCGCCCACACCCTGCGCCGCCACCCCGAGCTGCACGAACAGGCGGATGTGCTCACCATCTCCAACTTCCACGAATACTGCGAGCACACCCTGCTGGAACCCGCGGGCATGAGCCATCTCATCGACCGCACGGGCGAGGGCGACCCGCTCTCCGACGCCGCCCTGCGCTACCTCAGCGAGCACACGGCAGAGGCTCCCGCCTATGACCGCATCTTCGTGGATGAAGCGCAGGATTTCCGCTCCTCGTGGTGGAAGCTCATCGAGCGCTGGCTGCACCCCGAGGGCAAGCTCTACATCTTTGCCGACTCGCGCCAGAAGCTCTACGCTCACCGCGGTCCCCTGCCCTCGCTGCCGACGCGCATCCGTCTGCGCCGCAACCTGCGCAACGCCCGCGAGATTGCGGAATACGGCGCGTCCTATCTGCCCGCGGAACGCCGCGCGGAAGCGCTCGACCTCTGCGGCACGGCGCCGCTCATCCTGCCGGGCACGGATGACCCGCAGGAGCGTGCGGAAGGGGTGCGCGCCTGCATCTGCCACATCCGCGAGAACAACAACCTGCACGTCCCCAACCGCGACATCGTCGTCCTTTCCCCGTGGTCGGCGCACAACGCCCGCTCCTGCTTCCCGTATCTGGACGACATTCTCGACTACGCCCACGGCGCGGAGGACGCCGCCGCCATCGAGGAGCGCCACCTGCGCTGCCACCGCCCGGACAGTGACAAAATCCTCGGCGACACCATCAAATCCTTCAAAGGGCTGGAATCCGCCTACATCATCCTCACCGACATCTGCGCGGAGGACGAGAGCCGCGGCTTCAACCTCGACGCCTTCTATGTCGCCTGCACCCGCGCCAAATTCGGCCTCTGCATCGTCCCCACGAAGAGCGGGGAGCTGCTTGCCAAGCGACACCATAACGCAAGTACGAAGTAAGAATTCCGAAGTCCGAAACGGGCACATACATACTTTTTTCTTATGCGCGACTACGCCAATCCCCTTCTGCTGTTGATGCTCACCGCTCTGTTCGCTTGGTGCGTGACGGGCGGCACGGAGAGCGATAACGCTTTGCTGCAACCGGAGCTTTGGCTGCTCACGCTCTGCGCGACGGGCTGCATCGTCAATGGTCTGCTGTGTCTCGCGCGCGGGCTGGCGCACCGCCCCATGCTGGCGGGGGCGGTGTGGAGCATGGTGCACCTGCTGGTCGGTTGCTGTGCGTGGGTCTATCTCTCGCAGGACACCGGCATCGACCGCGACGCCGCAGCGAAATACCGAGAGTTCATCGCCGACCACAGCCGATCCCCCTATGCCGCGGATGAATCGGGGGACAGCACGCTGACGCTGGCAGCCGCCCTCGGCAAGGATGCCGTGGTGCGTCGTCTGCTCGCCAAACACCCGCACGGCGAAGCCGAGCAGCCCGTGCTCCTGCACGCCGCCCGACTCGCGGCGATGAACGGGCGCGACGGTGCGCTGCGTCACCTGCTCGCCGCGGGAGTCCCCGCCGATGCCGTCGTTGACGGTGAGCCCCTGCTCATTGCCGCCGTCAACAGCAACAAGAGCAAGGTTGTTCTCGCCCTGCTGCACGCGGGCGCCGACATCAACCTTGCCGATGCTGACGGCAACACGCCCCTGCACCACGCCGCTCTCAACGGCGATTTCGCCCTGTGCATGCTCTTGTCGGAACACGGCGCCGACCGCCGCCGCACCAACGCTGCCGGGCTTCGCCCCGCCGAGATGACAAGCCACACCAACATCAGCGACATGTTGGAATAACGGCTTCTTTTCCTTCATCTACGACAAAACGCCCCGACGTTTTCGCCGGGGCGTTTTGTGGTTAGTGTTCAATGTCGGAAAAACTTTATTCCGCAGCAGCCTTCTTCTTGGCAGGAGCCTTCTTGGCGGGAGCTTCCGTCGTCACCTTCTTGGCGAGCTGGACGGGAGCAACGCTCTTGTTGTTCTTAGCGATTTGCTTCTTGCGCTTGATGTAAGCGGTGCGGCGGCGACGCTTGGTCTCCTGGCGATGTTGTTGACCCATAATCGGTTCGTATGTTTTGTAGGGCAGCGAAAACCGCCCGAGGTTGATAAGTGTTCCCTAAATAGCTTTTTTTCCTTCACAAATCAAGGAAAAAGTGCACTTCATGCACAAAAAAGCGAGGTCTGACAGGCAAAAACCTGTCAGACCCCAGAAAAATTCCCGAACAGAAGGGATTTACGCCTCAGCGGCGGGAGTCACGGCGGCAGCGGGAATCTCCTCCTTGTTGGAGAAGTGCCACTTCACCTTGTTGCGCTTGGAAGCGGAGCGAGCCTTGCGCTTCTTCTCATCCATGGGGCTTTCGAAAGCGCGACGGCGGCGCATCTCTTCGAGGATGCCTTCAGTGTCGAGCTTCGTCTTAAGGCGCTTGAGGGCGCGATCGATCGGTTCTCCTTTACGTACAGTGACGGAACGCATGATTGTTTGTATGGTTGTTAAATGTCCGGGAACGGGCGACCAAATTACACCCGATGCAAGTATGTGTCAAGCATTTTATCGCTCTTGCCGAAAAAAATCCGCATCAGCACGGAGCAAGGCCCGACAAATCATGGATTTGTCGGGATGTACGATGTACTTACAAACATTCATTGAGCATACATCGGGCGCACACCCGCGGCTGCGGGGGTGCGCCCTTCTCCATCGCTATGTATCGGCGGGTGTCACAGGCCGCCTGTGAAGAGGCCGGCTGCTGCCAGTGCCCCCATCACGGCACCCACAATCACTTTAGCCCACACGGCCTTGACACCCCAGCCCGTCAGCAAACCGGAGAAGAAGCCTGCGGCCTTCTCCGCTGTCTCGGTGTTCATTCCCATACTCATAAGCAGGCACACTCTACACAACGGGGGCAGCGCACGCAACGGCCACGTGCACGCGTGCGCATGCGTTTCGCGGGAGGAATGGGGTAACGGATGCAAAGCCCCACGAAACGCTTAGCGCCGACACGCGCTTTTTACAGAGTTCACCCGCGGCGTCAGGCGCGAGAATTCTGCGATTTATTCCATGGACTTTGCCCTTTGTCCATCTTTTTGCAAAAAAATCCCGATTTCTGCTTGACTTTCATTCCGTGGTGGTGTATATACCTCGCCCACAAAGTTATGGCAAAGAAAAGCTGGATTGAAAGAAACAAGAAGAAGGCAGCTGTCGCGGCTCGTTATGCAGACCTCCGCGCCAAGCTGAAGGCTGAAGGCGACTACATCGGTCTCACGATGCTGCCGCGCAATGCTTCCCCCGTGCGTCTGGTGAACCGCTGCGAGCTCACCGGCCGTCGCCACGCTTTCCTGCGTCGCTTCCACCTCTCCCGTATCGCGTTCCGCGAGCTTGCCAACGCCGGCATGATTCCCGGTGTGACCAAGTCCAGCTGGTAAGCCATACATTCGAGCTTGACAATCTTCCTCGGCGCGGGCTATTCTCTAGGGTAGCCCGCGCTTGCCTATGCCGATATACGAGTACATCTCCGAGCACCCCGAGGACCCGGCACAATCCTGCCCGATGTGCCGCAAGGGTTTTGAACTCATGCGCCCGCTCAACCGCGAGCCGCTCACCAAGTGCATGTACTGCAAGCACCCCGTGCGCAAGAAAATCGGCACGGTGAACGTCCCCACCATCACTGCCCCGCTCTCTGTCTCCGACGCCAAGAAAGCGGGCTTCACCGTCATGGAAAAGCGTGACTTGGGCGTCTACGAAAAACTCTGACCCCCTGCCCATGGACTTTTTTCTGACCCCCGAGCAAATTGCGCAACTGGAGTGGCACTACCCGAGCGCGGCCTCCATCATCCTCTTCGTGCTCGCCATTGCGTTCTTCCTTTTCCTGAACGCCTTCTTCGTGGCCAATGAGTTCGCCAGCACCCGCGTGCGCGAAAGCCAGCTGGCCGAGGACGACGACGACACCAAGGGCGAGGCCAAACGCCGCGCCACCGCCCTGCACATCGTCCGCCATCTGGACACCTACCTCTCCGCCAATCAGGTGGGCATCACGATTGCCTCCCTCGTGCTCGGCAGCTTGGGCGAGCCCTTCATCGGCGGCCTCATTGCCCCGCCCCTGCAATATTTTCTTCATCTCACCGACCCCGTGGTGCACGGCATCTCCTTTGCCGTCGCCTACACCACCTTCACCTTCGCCCACGTCGTGCTGGGCGAGCTGGTGCCCAAGAATCTCGCGCTGCGCCGCCCGCTGGGCGTGGCCATGGGCACCGCCCTCTGGATGCAGCGTTTCGCCACCTGTTTCTCACCGATAGTGAAACTCTTCAACTCCACCGCCAACGGCATTGCACACGTCTGTTTCGGTGTGGAGCCCGACTTCGTCTCCACCCCCACGCACAGCGCAGAGGAGATTGCCCTCATCGTGGAGCAGAGCGGCAAGAGCAACGAAGTGACGGAAACCGAGGCGGAAATCTCCAAGAACGCGCTGGAGCTCAACGACCAGTCCGTCTACGACATCATGGTGCCCCGCAAGGAGCTGGAGGTGCTGGATATCGACCTGCCCTTCGAAACCCTTGTCGAGCGCATTACCGATAGCCGCCACAGCCGTTTTCCCATCGTCTCCGGCCACCTCGACAACGCGAAGGGCTGGCTGCATGTGAAGGATATCCTGCTGATGCTCCGCTCGGGGGCGACGGACATCCGCCGCGCCATCCGCCCGCTGAAAGTCGTGCCCGACACCATGAAGCTGGACACCCTGCTGGAGTTCTTCCGCCGCGAGCACACACACTTTGCGCTGGTGGTGGATGAGTTCGGTGATGCGCAGGGCATGGTCTACCTCGATGATGTGCTGGAGGAAATCGTGGGCGACGACATCCGCGACGAGTTCGAATCCGACGAAAGCCGCGACTTCTTCTCCATCGGCGAAGGGCAGTATATCGCCAGCGGCCAGCTTTCCCTCTCCGACCTCGAAGAAGAGTTGCCCGAGCTCGGCGAGCTGGAGAGCGAAGGCGGTGCCGCCACCCTCGGCGGCTACCTCACCGATGTCCTCGGCCACCTGCCCGCCTGCGATGAGCACCTCCGCATCCGCAACTACCTCATCACCGTCACCGGCACGGACGGCCGTCGCGTCACCCAAGCGAGGATTGAAGCGGCCAAACAGGAAGCGGAAGCCTCGTGAGGAATGACAAATGACAAGTTACAAATTGTAGAATTTGCGCGGCTGCGCCGCGTGGAATGGAAAACGGTCTGACAGGTTGTCAGACCGTTTTTGTCACTTTTTTCAAAAAAAAGGGTGCACAGAAGGATGGATAGGGCTTATACTCTATGGAGACAGCTCTATCCATCGGGATGGCTCTCCATTTTTCAACCGTCAATCACCTCATCGTCATGAAAAAAACTCTCTTTATCGCGCTCCTTGCCGTCTTTCCGTTGATGGCGCAGGCCAAAATTTCCGCTCCCGCGGCGCAGGATGCGCCGAATGCTGCCACCGCTGAGGCCACCGCCGAAAGTGTGGCGGAAAAGCTCTGCAAGCTGATGGATGACTGCGCCTCTCTCATGGAACGCTGTCAGGAAAAAAACGCCGACAAGACGGCCGACAAGCTGGAGAAAAAGTTCGCTCAGGTCAAGAAGCAGCGTTCGCTGCTGAAAAAAATCGCCAAGAAGCAACCCGAGCAGATGGATGAACTGAAACAGAACACGGAGCTTTGCGAGAAACTCCTAGGCTCGAGCATGCGCCTCGACAACGCCCGCGAGCAACTGGCAGCCAAGGAGTTCTACGGCTCTCCCCGTTTGGAGAAGATAGCGGAGGCACCCTGCGACATCGCCATCCTGCGGGGCGCTGCCCCGCAGCCGAGCAGCCCGAAGGGCGGCACTGCAAGCGTCAGCGGCATGATGACGGAATGTGCCACGCTGATGAACGACTGCACCCAAGAGAATGTCGACGCGCAGACCGATAAGCTGGAAGCCCTGTTCGACAAGATTCAGGAAGCCATCAACGCCGACAACATCGACGAGAACGCCGACAAAGCCGCTGCTCAGATGGAAACCGCAGCCCAAAAACTGGAGGCAAACGGCTACTATGGCTCCTCCCGTCTGGAGACTCTCCTGACACACCCGCGCCGCAAGAAGGTTGAGACGCAGGACTTAAACACGGCGACGCCCGAAGCCATCATCACCGAATGGGCCGGGCGCATAGAAGAAATGGCGGATTTGCTGGAGCAGTGTACGCAGGCAAACGCCGATGAGACGGCGGACGAACTCGCTCAGAAAATCGCTCGCTTGGCAGAGCTGAAAAAAGCCGCCGAGAGTCTGCCGAAGGAAGCACAGGCAAGCATCCGAACCAATCAGAAGCTCGGGGAAAACCTTCTCGTGGCGGGCCTTCGGTTTGAAGCGGCTGCCGCCTTCGTGAAAGAAAAGGGCTATTTCGGCTCAGAGAAGCTGAAACAGGCCATGGAAAATCTTCCGCGCTGAACAGCCCCCACCGAAAACCGAACGGTCTGACGGCAACGTCAGACCGTTTTCCTATTTCCGCGGCGCAGCCGCGCAAATTCTACAATTTGTCATTTGTAAATTGTCATTTGTAATTCTGTCTTTGCTCTTGCTTTCACGCCTCACTTGTGCTAACATGCGCCCGCGTGGATGCGCCCGTGGGTTCGTTGCGCGGCAAAATTGCTGTGGATGCCGTGTTGCCTGCCCTTCAACGGGATTCCCGCAACCCCACAACCAACCATGTCTGATTACACTAATAAGGTTTTGGAGCAGGTTCGCGCCAAGAACGCCGCTGAACCCGAGTTCGTGCAGGCCGTGCAGGAGGTTATCTCCACCATCGCCCCCGTGCTCGACGCCCACAAGAAGTACGAGGATAACTGCATCCTTGAACGCATCACCGAACCGGAGCGTACCATCATGTTCCGCGTGCCGTGGATTGACGACAAGGGCAACATCCGCATCAACCGCGGCTACCGCGTGGAGTTCAACAGCGCCATCGGGCCGTACAAGGGCGGTCTGCGCTTCCACCCCTCCGTGAACCTCGGCATCCTCAAGTTCCTCGGTTTCGAGCAGGTGTTCAAGAACTCCCTGACGACCCTCGCCATGGGCGGCGGTAAGGGCGGTTCCGACTTCGATCCCAAGGGCAAGAGCGACCGCGAAGTGATGAGCTTCTGCCAGAGCTTCATGACGGAGCTTCAGCGCCACATCGGCCCCGATACCGACGTTCCCGCCGGTGACATCGGCGTGGGCGGCCGCGAAATCGGCTACCTCTTCGGCCAGTACAAGCGCCTGCGCAACGAGTTCACGGGCGTGCTCACGGGCAAGGCCCTCCACTGGGGCGGCTCCCTCATCCGTCCCGAAGCCACGGGCTACGGCTGCGTGTACTTCGCCCAGAACATGCTCGCCACGCAGAACGACAGCGTGGAAGGCAAGGTCTGCGTCGTGTCCGGTTCCGGTAACGTCGCCCAGTACCTCGTCGAGAAGCTCAACCAGCTCGGCGCCAAGGTCGTCACCATGTCCGACTCCAACGGCTACGTCTACGACCCCGCCGGTATCGACATGGAGAAGATTCACTGGATCATGGAGCTCAAGAATGTCCGCCGCGGCCGTATCAAGGAGTACGCCGACGCCTTCCCCGGCGTGCAGTACTTCGAGGGTCAGCGCCCCTGGGGCGTGCCCTGCGACTGCGCCTTCCCCTGCGCCACGCAGAACGAAATCAATGGTGCGGAAGCCGCTACGCTCATCAAGAATGGTTGTAAGCTCGTCGCCGAAGGTGCCAACATGCCCTCCGACCTCGACGCCATCAACAACTACCTCTCCGCTCACATTCTCTACGGCCCGGCCAAGGCTGCCAACGCCGGCGGCGTGGCCACCTCCGGTCTCGAGATGGCCCAGAACAGCCAGCGCCTCAACTGGACGAGCGAAGAAGTGGATGCCAAGCTCTTCGGCATCATGAAGGACATCCACGAGAACGCCTACGGCCACGCTCACGAGTTCGCCGCCGCTACGGGCACCACGGATGCCTTCACCAACTACGTCGCAGGCGCCAACATCGCCGGCTTCGTGAAGGTGGCCGACTCCATGATTGATCAGGGCTTGGTGTAAACCATTTCCTCATCCTTTTCAACCGCCGCAAAGCCCTGCTTTGCGGCGGTTTTTTCAATATTCGGGAAAACGCGCAGATAAATGAGGATTTGTAGGGATGTACGATTTACGATGTACGATGTACGAAGTCAAAT
>CALBJX010000006.1 GCA_937893015.1 uncultured Verrucomicrobiales bacterium
ACATCGTACATCGTACTTCGTACATTCAGTTCGACAAACTGCTCATTTGTCGCGCGTCACACCTTCGCCATGGCGAGGACGCGCAGGAAGGCGGGGCAAAGCTTCTTCAGCAGGAAGAAGAAGGTGACGCTAATGGCGAGGATGATGAAGGGGAGGAAGTAGCAGAGGGTGACAGGCAGACCGCCGTGCCACGAGCCCGTGAGCGCGTAGCGGAAGCAGAGCAGGATGGGGTAGTGCGTCACGTAGATGAAGAAGGACGCGGTGCCCAGAGACGCAACGGCGCGGGTGAAGCGCGGCAGGTACCGCTCGCAGAGGCAGCCGATACTCATGGTCGTGCACACGCCCAGCAGTACGAGCGAGGCGCTCTGCACAGGCGGGTAGAAGGTCCACGCCAGCACGGGGTACAGCAGCACCAGCGAGCCCAGCACCGGCACGAGGGCATAGGAGCGCAGGAAGTTCGTCAGAGCTTCGGGCTTCGCATAGCGGCGCAGCAGGATGCCGCCCGCGAAGAAGCCGAAGGCCAGCTCGCTCTCATAGGCGCGGAAGGGCAGCCCTTTCTGCGCATGATTGAGGGTGCGGTGGGATTCGTTCGCTTCCAAGTCCACATCGCAGAGCACGTCGCTCGCCGCAAAGGAGATGAGCACCAGCGCGATGAGCACCTTGGACGGCACGCGGTGGATGAGCGGCGCGAAGAAAGCGAGCAGAATCAGCGTGCGCAGGAACCAGAGCGGCACGTTGGTAAAATTCCAGTAGCACCACGAGGTCAGCCCCAGCTCGGAGGCGACCTTGTAAGGCGTGAGCCACGACCAGTCCCCCGAGAGCATCGAAGGGCTGTACACCACCAACATGCCGAAGAGGCACCAGAAGATGTAGGGAATCACCAATTGTTTGGTGCGCTTCACATCCACCCACTGCCCCTCCGTCGGGCGGTGGCTGAAGTAGCCCGACATCAGGAAGAAGAAGAAAATCAGGCTGCGGAAATTAAACAAATCCGCAAGGTAGTTGATGGTCGGCACCCCCACGAACCAGCGGTCCACGTGGCGGACAATGACAAAGAACGCCGTGTAGACACGGCAGAAGTCAATCCAGGTGATGCGATTCATGGGAATGTACGATGTACGATGTACGATGTACGAAGGAAAAAAGCGGCGCGGCCGAGGCCGCGCGGAAATTTTCCTAGGGAACAAGGTACATTGTACCGATGAGTTTTTACAGCATCGCGTTCACCTTGTCGCGGATAATCGCGGGGGTGATGGCGCCGTCGTGGCGGTAGGTGACTTCGTTCGCGTCGTTGAGGAAGAAGAACACGGGGACGCTGCGCACGCCGTGCTTGTCGGCGAGCAGCTTGCCCTGACCTTCCAGAGCGTTCACGTTGAAGTAGCTGACTTTATCGGCGGGGAGTTCTGCGATAGTTTTCTCCACCATGGGGGCAATCATCTTGCAGACGCTGCAGGTGGGGGTAGTGAGTTCGACGATTTTAACCATATGATTTATATCTGTTAGGGGTGATGGGAGGAGAGAGAAGAGAATCAGGAGGCGGGGTTGGAGGGCTCGTCATCTGCGGCCTCAATCACGCGGCGCATGCGGCGGGAGAGCAGCGGGCGCACCACGAGACCATAGCACAGGTAGCAGAGGAAGATGACGGCGGGCGCAATCCACGGGAAGACGATGAAGAGGCAGACCGCCGCAATCGCCAGCAGGATAGCGGTGATGGTGCCGCGCTTCTCGAAGTTGACGTGCTTGAAGCTGGGGTAAATCACGCGGCTCATCATGAGCAGGGAGACCACCATCATCACGACCGCCATCATGATCTGCAGCGGCATGGGGATGTCCAGCCCGCGGTGCCCCGTCACATCGATGACGAGGTACATGGTGCTCACCACGGCACCCGCGGCCATGGGCACGGGCAGACCGACGAAGTCCATGCTCTGATTGGGCTTCTTGGGCGCGGCGGCCATGCAGTTGAAGCGGGCGAGACGCAGCGCGGCGCAGAGGAAGTACAGCACCGCAATGCCCCAGCCGATGTAGTCACCGGGCAGGTCGAAGAGCACGGCACGCGCCAGCAGCATGGCGGGGGCAATGCCGAAGGAGACGACATCCGCGATGGAGTCGAACTCGCGGCCGAAGGGGCCGTCGCACTTGCACATGCGCGCCACGCGCCCGTCCAGGAGGTCGAACAGGCAGGCGAGGAAGATGAGGTAGGTCGCGTGCTGGTAGTACTGGAAGGCTTCGGGCGTGCCGTTGTCGAACTGCATCCCCTTGAAGATGGTGAGGATGGCGAAGAAACCGCAGAGCAGGTTGCCCGCCGTCAGCATGTTCGGCAGGATGGGGATTTGCGGCTCGTCAGGATAAACGGGGGGAGGTGTGGACATAGAAATTACAATTTACAAATTACAATTTACAAATTATTGGGGTGTTTGTAAATCACAAAGTTTCCTTGGCTTTGGCGAGGAGGGTGTCCAGCGCGGCGCGGTCCTTGCCGGAGCCGCGGGCCATGTCGGCCTTGCCGCCGCCCTTGCCGCCCACGATGGGGGCGAGGTTGCGAATGAGGTCGCCTGCCTTGAGCCCCGCCGCCTGAGCAGCCGCGCCGCAGTAGGCACCGAGACCGAGGGACGCGCCGTCATCCACGATGAGGAAGGCGGCACCGTCAAACTGCTTCTTGCGCAGGCCGTTGAACAGCTCGGTAAGCAGCTCGTTGCCGCCCTCCGCGCAGAGCACGATGTTGCCGCCCGTCAGCTTTTCGGCCAGCAGGGCATCCGCCATGCTCGCGGCAGCGGCGGCGGCGGCCTTCTTCATGCGCTTGTCGGCTTCCAGAGCCGCTTCCTTCACGGCTTCGCAGTAGGCGAGGTAGGCATCCAACGCGGCGGTGGTGGCGGCATAACCGATGCTCTTCTCCACGGCCTCCGCCTGCTTCTCATCGGCGGGCACGGCGACAGTCTCCTGCCCCAGCGCGGCCAGTTTTTCATTGGCGGCGGTGAGCTTGGCGAGGAAGTCCGCCGTCTCCTGCTGATGCGCGGCGATCACATTTTCGGCGTAGTGATAGGCCGCGGCGCCGCAGGCGGCCTCAATACGGCGCACACCGCTGGCGATGGCACCCTCGCTCATAATCTTAATCATGCCGATGTCACCCGTGTGCGTCATGTGCGTGCCGCCGCAAAGCTCCATGGACACGCCATCGAACTTGCCGGACTCACCGCCCATCTGCACGAGGCGCACGACATCGCCGTACTTGTCGCCGAAGAACTGGCAGACCTCCTTGTGCTGCTTGATTTCCGCCATGGGATACTCCTTGCAGACCACGGGGAGGTCCGCTTCCACCCACTGATTCACCAGCTCTTCCACGCGGCGCAGGTCGGCCTTGGAGATGGCACCGCTGTTGAAGTCGAAGCGCAGACGCTCGGGCTCCACCAAGGAACCCTGCTGGGCGATATCGCTGCTCACAAGCTCGCGCAGCGCCTTGTGCAGCAGGTGCGTGGCGGAGTGGTGGGCCTGCAGAGCGTAGCGGCGGATGGTATCCAGCATGAGCAGCACCTTGTCGCCCACGGCGGGCGTGATGCCGTCCGCCGCGGAGATGAGGTGCGCGCGGGCCTTGCCCATCTGCTGCACGCCGATGACCTCCGCCGCGCTGCCGTTGAGCTCCAGCGTACCGCCGTCGCTCACCTGACCGCCCATTTCGGCGTAGAAGGGAGTCTTATCCGTGATGACGAAGAGCGTGCCGTCGCTCTCGTGCACCTCCGTCACCGTGGCCTCGCAGGTCATCTCGGTGTAGCCCACGAACGTGGTCACGCAGTCGGTCTTGATGTCCAGCGCACGCACCACCTGCTTCTTCTGCGCGGCCTTGGCGCGCTGACGCTGCTCCTCCATGAGGGCCTCGAAGCGGTCGGTGTCGATGGCCAGCCCGCGCTCGCGGGCCATGAGGGCCGTCAGGTCGATGGGGAAGCCGTAGGTGTCGTACAGCTTGAAGGCGAACTCGCCGCTCACCTTGCCCGCGGCGGCCACTTCCTTGTCGAAGAGCTCCAGACCGCGGTCGAGCGTCTCGTTGAAGCTCGTTTCTTCGCGCAGAAGCGTCTCCTTAATCGTGGCGGTGCGGGCCACGAGCTCGGGGAAGATGTCGCCCATCTCGCGCACCAGCGTGTCCACGATGTCAGACAGGAAAGGTTTTTCGAGCCCCAGCGTGCGGCCGTAGCGCACGGCGCGGCGCAGGATGCGGCGCAGCACATAGTTGCGGCCGTTGTTGCCGGGCAGAATGCCGTCCGCGATGGAGAAGGACAGCGTGCGGATGTGGTCGGCAATCACGCGGAAGGCGATACTCTCCTTCAGGACAGCCGCCTGTTCGGGCGTGGCATCCTGCGGGTAGATATCGACATACTTGTGGCCGCTCAGCTCCTCGATGCGGTTGAAGATGGGGCGGAACACGCCCGTGCTGTAGTTGGAGACGCGATGAGAAAAGTCCTTGAAGCCGTCCGTGCACTGAATCATGGCGCAGGCGCGTTCAAAGCCCATGCCCGTGTCCACGTGGCAGGCGGGCAGCGGGCGGAAGGTGCCGTCCGTCTCCGCGTTGTACTGCATGAACACGAGGTTCCAGATTTCGATGCACTTGTCGCTGTCCTTGTTGACGAGCTTGCCCTCCGTGTTGCCCTCGGGGGTCAAATCGACATGCAGCTCGGAGCAGGGACCGCAGGGGCCCGTCTCGCCCATCATCCAGAAATTGTCGTGCATGTTGCCGTTGACGACGTGCACCTTGGGATCCACGCCCTTGCTCTCAAAGAGGGCCGCCCAGGCATCATAGGCCTCCTGATCGAACTCGCCGGGGTTGCCCGCGGCCTTGTCGGGGCAGTACACGGTGGCGTACAGACGCTCCACGGGGAAGCCCCAACGCTCGACAATCAGCTCCCACGCCCAAGCGATGGCTTCTTTCTTGAAGTAGTCGCCGAAGGACCAGTTGCCCAGCATCTCGAAGAAGGTGTGGTGGTAGGAGTCCTGACCGACATCTTCGAGGTCGTTGTGCTTGCCGCCCGCGCGGATGCATTTCTGCGTGTCGGTCGCGCGACCGGGCTTGTAAGGGGCAGCCAGCTCACCGAGGAAGTAGGGCACAAACTGGTTCATACCCGCATTGGTGAACAGCAGGCCCGGGCTCTGCGGCATCAGGGACGCAGACGGCACAATCGTGTGCTGCTTCTCGCGAAAAAATTCCAAAAAGCTACGGCGAATTTCAGAGGCGGTCATCATAACGTGTCAGAATAGAAAAATTTGTTGCGCGACAGCATACACCCTTCGCGCGCACGTGTAAAGCGCAAAGTCAGAGGGCGACTGACCTTCTTGGCGCAAGCGGGGTGGCGGTCTGGAAGGGAAAGCAGACTTCGGGTACAGCTCCTCAAGTTTGAATGAGCTTATGCTCAACGCTAAAGCGTATAATGAAAGTATACTTTCATAGAAACACTACTTTTCATGCAACGATACTTTCATTATCTTTCATAAGCGTACGCTATCGCTTGAAAGACAGTGGGAAGCGTTACTTCCTCAAAAGCTCAGCAAATTCCTGTGGTCTTCGGGCTTGTAGTTCTCCCACTCCTCCACGCGGACGGGGGCGAAGCCGTGGCGGCAGGAGCAGACGCACATGCTGTTGGGCGAGTGGGTGCGGACGGCGGGGTGCAGGTGCACATGGCCGAAGATGTTGAAGTAGGGCATGGAGGGCGTGAGAAAGAGCGGCTCGTGGGAAAGAATAAAAAAGTTCCGCAGGATGACGGGGTGGTCATACACGCGCTCAAAGCCCAAATCGTAATACGACGCAACGCTGCCGTGGTCGTGATTGCCGAGGATGAGCAGCTTGCGCCCGTGCAGTCGCTCCACATAGCCCCGCAGGCGTTCCTTGTCCCCGCCCATGGCGAAATCCCCCAAGTGGTACACGATATCCTCCTCCCCGACCACGGCATTCCACCGCTCGATGAGGGCTTCGTCATACTCCTCAATGCTGCCGAACGCCGTCTCATCAAACGTGATGATATTCCGGTGCCCGAAATGCGTGTCCGAGGTAAAAAAGATGTTCATGGTAGGGTAAGAAGGTGTGTTATCGCTTCTTGATGAGATTATTGGCCTTTATCCCCTCCCCGTCAAGCCCGCGCCGCGGCATTTTCCGATGACAACGCTCTTTTACCCATGTGGCTTCTTTTCAATTCTCCGCGGGCAGACGCTCACTATCCGAGCCAGCGGCTTTTAAAGCTTCACGCAAATATTTGCGGCAAGCTTGTTCAATAGGCTGATAATAGCACTCGAATGTTTTCTTGTTTCTTGCGGAAAAATGCCATGCGTCTAAAACGAGCATTTTTTTACTAGCGTTTGTCGCCCAATAAACGTGCACATTCGGGTCGGTACAATCCACTTCATCCCATTTATCGAAAAGTACAGAAGCGATTTTTCCCCTCCTTCTCTTCATTAAATGCATTGTAATGACAATGTCCGGCGCCAGTAATTTCATCTCCTCTCTGATATTTGCCGCACCTTCATGGACTGACCTCATAACATCAGACCAATTTGTAGGACGATATTTCTCAGGACTGATTTTGGAGATATTCATAAAAGCGAAACTAATACCATCTTTCGTAAAAATATCGGTGCGGCATGCATCAGGATACGGCACTACCTCCCATTCAGGAAAATCGCGCAAAATACCATATGCTACATAAAACATACGGCTATGGAATTTGCTCATGTTTATTGATTTATTATCATCTAAAAAACCAGAATGATATAGATTATTAAAGACGGCTATATAATTATGTTCACCCAATCCATAGCTTTCTTGCCCGACAAAAAGAATCTTTATCTTTTGGTATGCATAAAAGGGGTAAAACCCATCCGAGCAAAAAGCCTTTCTATCCTGTTCAGTAGCTATGCATTTAGGCCATTCTTGCATCAAAGCATCAAGCTTCTTTTTCAGCTCCTTCTCCTTGGGTGGATATACAATGGTTAAATTTTCGTTATCACTCATATGTTTCTATCGATGGTGTCTTTTCTATATCGTCCGCCATCTTATCACGACTACACCACTCTCGCAAGAAGCAATAGCAAGGCCATCTCCTTCCGAAACGGCTGCGGCTTCTTGGGGCTAGTGGATTATTTTACCTCCATATCGAAATGGTGCACTTTTTCGATATGGAGGTAAAACTCTTTGTTTCTCACCGCTCCCAAAACCCTGCTGCTTCGCGGGGTGGGATGGGGGAGATGTAGCGGGTGCGGAGGAGGGAGAGGTCGCGGTGGCCCATTTCGAGCTGGAGGGAGTGAAAGCGGCAGTATTCCTCTCCTCGATAGGCTAATTAGCCGATGATTAGCCGTTACAGTAATTTGACACGATGCTCGAAGTCGGGGGCGGGGGTGTAGATGAACTCGCGCTTGAGCTTGGCGGTTTGCAGCAGCCCCATGTCGGTGAGCTGGGTGAGGTCGGTGCGGGCGGTTTGGCGGACGACGTGGTGCTCGCGGCAGTAGGCGCTGACGTTCGTGCTCGTCTCGGGGTGTTTCAGGAGGTGGAGGATGAGGGCGCGCTGGCGGTGGTTGAAGGCGGCGGAGTCCCTGAGCTGTTGCTCGAATTGCTGTTGCTCGTTTCGCTTGATTTCGAGGTGCTCGTAGAGGTGGGTGATGGATTCCTCGATGGTGCGGAGCTGGTCGCAGATGAAATAGTTGAGGTCGTTGTCGTCCTCCTCCGTGTTGAGGAAGGAGCTGTAGTAACGCTTGGAATGGGCGAAAATTTCCCGCGAGATGGAGATGTATTCAAAAATCCAAAAGCCCTCTTTCAACATAGCCCAATAGAACAACGCACGCGCGGTGCGGCCGTTGCCGTCCACAAAGGGGTGGTCGTAGGCCAGCCAGAAGTGCAGGATGATGGCGCGCACCACGGGGTGCAGGAAGCAGGTCTCGTCCCGCTCGTTGGCGAAATCGCAGAGCAGCTGCAGGCGCACGGGCAGCTCGGCGGCGGGCGGAGGGGTGTGGATGAGCTCGCCCTCGATGGCGGTTTCCACGCGCACATCGTCCTCCGTGCTGCGGAACACCCCGGCCTTCGCGGGATGAGCGAGCGTGCCCTCCGTCATGCCGCGGTGCAGCTCGAGGATGCGCTCCATGGTGATAGGCTCGTTCTTCCACGCCAAGATTTGCTGCATGGTGCGGTAGTTATTCATGACCATGCGCTCGTGCTCATTGAGGGGGGGTCTATGGGTACGCAATAGCTCCTTGGCTTCGGAGCGCGTGACGACCGCGCCCTCCAGCATGCTCGACATGATGGACTCCTCGATGATGGAGGTGAGCAGATACTTGTTGCGCCCCGCGCTGCTCAGCAGCCCCTCGCGCTCGGCATGCACGGAGCCGCCCGCTTTCAGATCGATGCGGTGCGCGAGGTCGAGCATCATGTTGATGTAGGAGAAGGTGAAGGGCTCGCCCTTTTTGTCGCGCAGGGGGGTCTCGCGGCGGCCGTTGAGACGCTGGATTTTCAGCCCCACCCACCACTCTGCGTTCGTGATACCCCGCGGCGGGTTTTTGTAGCGCAGCTCCGGCCAGCTCAGGTAGCGGTCGCTGCGGTTCATCTCCGCTTGGGAGGCGGGTAACACCTTCATCAGGTCAAAATCCGGGCGTCCCAGATAATCCTGCATCTTCGGTGCAACAGGGCGGGGTTTCATGCCTTTCAGTATAGTGCGCCCGCACCCCCTGTCAAGGTTTATCGGCTAATTAGCCGCAAATTAGCCGCAAATTAGCCGCAAATTAGCTGATGCGGCTAAGTGTGCTTTCGGGGAAACTCCTGCCCAAAAAGCGGAATGAACTTGCTGAAGTGTTGGCAGGGAATGCGCTCGCGCGGGTTCCATGCGTTTTGCCCCCGACCCTTTGCAGGGCCGGGGGCTTCTCTCTCATCTCAACTCATGTCTTCCGTACCTCGGAAGTGTTTTTCTTCGCCTTTCCCTCACAGCTTGCGGCCGAAGGCGAGGCGGTCGTACTGCTCGTTGGCGTAGCGGTGCTGCGGGTGGCTGGTGCGCATGTAGGCCTCGTGCAGGGGGTGGCCGGGGTCGTGGGCGATGCGGTGGGCCTCGCGGCGGTCATCCCCCGCGCTGCCTTCGCGCAGGGGGGCTTCCTGCATGAGGTCGGCGGCGGCCAGCATCAGGCGGGCAAAATCGGGATCGGCGCGCAGGGCGGGGTTATCCGCCAGCTTGGCGACATCCACGCCGCAGCGTTCCCCCATGGTGTGCAGGAAGGAAGCGACGGTGTCCATGTTCTCCTCGTAGCGGCTGCCCCACTCCTGTTGCAGGGTGGCATCTGCGGCCTCCACGGCGGCGTGTTCGGCAGCCTGTGCCTCCGTCATGAAGCGGCGGCCCTCCTCCGCATAGCGTTGGCAGAGGGCTTCCATGGCGCGGGGCGGCACGCCGTACTCGTAGGCCACTTCACCGAGGCTCTTCACCAGCGCGGGGTTCCAGAGCTCATCGGGCGTTTCCTCCGGGCGCACCAGCACAAACTCCTCCGCCGTGGCGGGCAGGCCCACCGCCGTGCGGAAGGCGGCCATGCGGCGTTCGTCGCCCGCTTCGGGGTAGCCCTTCAGGCGTTCGAGGTGGGCGTAGCTCTTGGCGAGGGCCTCGGGGCGGCGGAACTTGGCGAGCGTGGAGCCGTAGGGCTCCAAATCCGCGAAACGTTTGTACCACTCGGGGGCGAACTCGCCGCTCTCGGTGGTCAGAGCCTCGGCAGCAGCGGGGGCGGCAGGGGCGGGTTCAGCGGGCGCGGGGACGGCGGCGGGAGCAGCTGTCTCAGGGGCCGTGTCGGTGTCGGTCGTATCATGATTCATCGTCTTCATCGTTATCGGGTCGTGTTTGTGTTGCTTCCCGGCGAGCCAGTTCCATCTGGCGGCGGATTACCAGGAAAATTTCTCGGTGGGCATCGCGGCGCATGGCATCCAGCGGGTCGTAGGAGCCGGCATGCCCCTGAAAGACGGGCAGGTCCGTCTCGAAGCGCTGTTCCAAATCGGCGAGCACCTGCTCCCCCTGCGGGGTGTCGAAGAGCTCCAGCAGACGACGGCGGCGTTCCCGCGCCTGTTCGGCCAACATATCGCGTTGCTTTTTCATGCTTGGGGAGCGAGTTGTTGCAGCAGCTCAGGCGGCAGCGGGGGCATGCCGGCGGGGGCCGCAGGGGCGGCGGGCATGGCGGGAGCCTCCCCTTCGGGTGCGCCCGCCTGTTCCTCGGGCGCGGGCTGCTGACGGGCTTCACGGCGTTCCTGCACTTCCTTTTCGGGGCGCAGAATCTCTTCGGTCACGCCGTCCAGTCGCGCGGCAAGGCGGAAAGTGCGGTCGAGGTCGATGTGGTCGGCCAGCTCGGGTTCAAGACGGCTCATGTTCTGCAAGCGTCCCAGCGTGCGCTCGATGCCCTCCGAACGGATGCGGCGCAGGGCCATGGCGATGCGGCCTTGGTACACCGTGTGCGGGGTATCAACGACGGCTTCTCCCTGTCGGTCGAGGCGCAGGGCGGCGCGCGGCGGGCGCGGGAACTTGCCGCTGCGGAAGAGCAGGGCGAAGATGCGCTCCATCATGGGGCGGAAATCGCAGGTGAAGAGCGTGAAGGAGGGCGAGAAGAGCATCACGCGCTCGTTCTCGCGGGCGTAGACTTCGCTCGCGCTCATGGTCTGCTGCTTGCGGCTCTCCCACAGCTCCAGCATGGGGATGAAGAAGGCGCGGTTGATGGCATCCTGCTTCTGCCGCAGGCGGTCCATGCCGATGTCGTAGCGGCCGTTGGTCGCCCACTCGCGGGGGAAGCCGAGGCTCGCGCTCTCGGGGTTGATGAGGGTGCGACCGCCCGCGCGGAGGTCCACCTCGCCCACTTGGTTGGCGAGCTCCAGAATGCGCGGGAAAGCGGCGACCTCGCCCAGCATGTCGAGGATGCGGTTGAGGAACTGCGCCTGTTTGATGTCGGGGTAGACAAGGCGGGCGGGAGCCAAGCCGTACACGCCCTCGCCCCAGCGCAGGAAGCGCGTCACCATGTAGGGCATCTCGCGGTAGCCGCTCTCCTCCACCACGCAGTTGTCATCGAGACTGTAATACAGGCTCTCGAAGGGCATGTTGCGGGCGTCATCGCGCCGGCGGTTGCGCTTCGCACGGGGGCGGACGATGTGCAGGAAACGCAGCGTGCCCGTGTGCGGGTCGCGGCCGCTCTCCAGCAGGGCGCGGGCGCGGGGGCCGAGGGCCTTGCGCCCGAACTGAGACTCCGCCTGATGCGGGGTGAAGCGGAACTCGCGCATGTAGGTGTCCACCGTGCCCTCATCGTTCTCCGCGCAGACAAACTGCCCGCAGGGGATGTGGCGGAAGAGCAGGTGGCCGTTGCGTGCCGTGCCCGCAAAGAGGCTGCCCGTGCCCAGACCCACGCGGTCGAGGAAGCACTCGTGCAGCTCCGTGTAAAAATTACTCAGCGCAAGCTCGCGGTTGGCGATTTCCGAGCAGCGGTTGTACCACGCCTCCGCTTCGTCGCCCGCCTCGGGGTTCGGGCTGCTCCACTTAAACCAGAGCTCATGCCCGGGCGTGATGTAGCTCATGTGGCCGCCCGCCAGTTTCTGGCAGGCTTCCACGGCGGTGGTGTCCCCCAAGCGGCGGGAGGACGCGGCATCGGGCACTTGCGTGCCCTCCGTCTCCTCCTGCAGGCGGGAGGGCAGCACATACTCGCGCAGCGTGTCCCACCAGCTCTCCCAAGGGGTGCGGGCGGCGCAGAGTGCGCGGTAAGAGGTGAGGACGTCCGTGTTCATCAGCCGAGGGTGGTGTTACCTCCGTTCTGCGGGGAAGTCTCGCGGCGGGAGGCGAGGATGGTGGAGAGCAGGCCCTTTTTGTTGGCTCGGCTCTGTTCGTAGTCGTTGCGGGTGTCCTCCGTGGTCGTTTCCGTGACGACGGGGATGGTGTTGACGGTCGGCATCGGTGCCGCTTGTTTGAATCCCATGGTATGCGTTCCTTTCGGTTGGTGGTAAAAAAATCAGGCGGGGCGTATCAGTTTCTGCATCGGGAGGCGGTGTTCCCCCTTGCCGCGGCGCCCGCGGCGGAAACAAACCCACGGATGAAGGCGCAGAGCCGCAGAAAGGCGACCCAATAACCTAAAATCCCCCGTGAGCAGGTGGATGTACCACGCATCGGGCTCGCTCTCGACATGCGCCAACTCCTCCCATGTCCCGGGGCGGTCGGCGCGCACCTGTTTGGCGAGCACCACCAGCTCCGGCATCAGGATGACAAGGCTCAGCGGGTGGGCCCCCAGCGCGGCGGCATCCGCGTTCATGTCACGGTCGCTCTCGGCGTAGTAGCGGGCGGCCAGTTCCCGTGCATCGGTCATCATGCCCCGGAGCATACACCGCGATTTTCCGATTGAACAGGGGGCGGCGCAGCAGGGCGCATCCGTTCCCCCGCGGAACGGAACGGCGAATGCACCGACCGCCGTTGCGGCGGGCGGGCGCTTGTGCCATCGTGGTAGCGTGCACCGCAGAACGTGTGCACCGCAACACCCGATTTTGTTATGAGTAACACGACTATCCCGAAGCAGCCCCTCACGGCGCTCGACATCTGCAACATGGCCCTCTGCAAACTGGGGGAAGCCCCGCTCACGGGCATCGACCCCAACGGCTCCCTCGCCTCCCGCCTGTGCTACATGCACTACCACCCCGTGCGGAGAGAGGTGCTCTGCGCCAACCGCTGGAGCTTCGCCACCGTGGTGACGGAGCTCACCTCCCGCGAGGACGCGGGCGATGCGACGACGCCCCTGCCCCACACCCTGCCGAGCGACTGCCTGCGCGTGCTGGATGTCAAGAGCCCCGGCTGGACCCTGCGCGGCCGCGCCATCTACTGCCCCTCCGCCACCGTCCGCGTGCGCTACATCACCGATGCCGAGGATGTGGAGCACTTCGACCCGCTCTTCATCGAGGCCTTCGCCGTGCGGCTCGCCATGAAGCTCTGCATCCCCCTCATCAACAGCACCACCGCCCACCGCGCCCTCGCGGATGAATACCGCCAGCTCGCCCTGCCGCAAGCGGCGCATTTCAACGCCGTGCAGGCACACTCCAACGATACGCACCCCCTCTACCGCCTGTGGCGGCAGAGCATGAGCAATGGTGAACAAGTCGGTGAATAAGTATATTATCCGACTTATTATCAATTTGATACCGAATGTGAACAAGTAACATGAAAGCCATTGATTTCGTCTGCCGTTACCTCGCCCAAGCCGCCATGGACGACCTCACCCCCGTGGCGCGCCAAGTGCTGCTCGCCGTCGCCGCAGGGCTGGACAACAGCGAGGACATCGCCCGCCTCACCGGTCTGCTGCCCGGCACCTGCACCGCCCTGCTCCGCACCCTCGCGGCGCGTAAGCAGCTGCAATGCATCAACCGCACGGAGGGCTACTATATCCTCGCCCCCGCGGGCAAGGCGCGCGTGAAAGAGCTCTTCTCCTTCTTCTCCCACAGCTCCCATGCGTAAAAAGCGCCACCTCAGCATCGAAGAAAAGCGAGACTGGCTCGCCAGCGTCTTTCGCGACGAAAGCGGGGAATACACCCAAGCCGACCGCTTCAAAGCCATGGTGGAAGATACCCGCCTCGCCATGCTCGAAAACGAGCAGAAGGAAGCCGCCGCGCCCCCTCCCCCGCCCGCGCTGGATCTCGACCTCCTCGCGCATCTTCCTCCCCCGCTCTGACGGGGGAGGGATTCCGTCAGCCCCTGCTCGCGTCATTCTCCGTTTCATCGGACGGGCGCGACAGCGAGCCGAATTTCAACTTCGTACATCGCACATCGTACCTCGTACATTCAGCTTGACTTCCCGTTCCTGTTAAGGCAAAATGCCATCGTGGTTATGAAACTTCGACCCCTTTCCTTTCTCCTGACCCTGCTGGCGGCACTCGCGTTGCCCGCCGCCTATGCGCAGGACAATGCCGACGAACCTAAACCCGCTGCGGAAACCGCAGAGGGCGAGAACGCGGATGGCGAATCCGCCGACGGCGACGAAGCCGATGATGAAGACTCCGCCGAACAGCTTGACGAGGAAAAATCCGTCGTCATCTCCGATAAGAATTACATCGATAAAAACGTCAACCTCGGCTGGGCGAACACCAAGGGGCTGGAGAGCAGCCTCGGCGCCAAGCTGGAGCGCAGCGTGAAAAGCCTCGACCCCGAGAAGGTGCGCAAGTTCGTGAGCAAGGGCAAGAACCGCCTGTTGCTCGCACAATACCTGCTCGCCGTGGCAGACCAGACCACGCCCGAGGACCATCTCGCCAAGAGCAAGGGCGACGCCGTGAAGAAGGCGGAAGAGGCCCGCAACGCCCTCGCCGCGCTGGAGGCCGAAAAGCCCGGACCCAAGAAGGAGGAGCGCGAGGCACACCAGAGCGCCGTTGCGGAAGCCAAGGCCAAGCTGGAAGAGCTGGAGGCCGTCGCCAACATTCCCTGCACCATGCAGGAGTTCGCCGGCTCCAAGGACGCCCAGAAAACGCTCAAAGCCGTCACGGGCAATGAACAGTGGATGGAAGACCTCGTGCTCTCGGGCGTCTGCCTGGCCCCCGGCCGCGCCATGGCCCTGCTGGCCGCCATCGGCAAGCAGCACCCCGAGATGTACAAGGACGACATGGTGCGCCGCATCGCCACCGCCACCGCCATCGAATGGTCCAAGAGCAACTGGGATTTCAACAAGGGCATTCTGCGCGCGGACTACTACATCCGCCACTATCAGGACAAGCAGCTCAATGTCCTCTTCGACAAGCTGCCCATGAACCTGCGCCGCATGGTCTGCGGCTGCAAGGGCGACAACCGTGCCGGCGAGGTGCCCAGCCTCGAATGGGCGCTCATGAATGTGAAGCTTCCGGAGGACCAGTACCCCGGCTCCTGCTGGCGCAACGGCTACAAGCTGTACAACGTGTACGGCTCCAGCATCCACGGCGCAGACTACGGCATGACCTTCGAGGGCATGTACGACGGCAACCACCACCAGTTCACCTACGAAGTGGGCGGCGTGTGCGGCGGCCTGTCCCACTTCGGCGCCTTCGCGGCCTTGGCCAACGGCATCCCCGCCATGACCATGGGTGAGCCCGGCCACTGCGCCTTCCTCGTGCTCATCCGCGGCAAATGGACACCCGCCTACTCCCTCGGCTGGGAACACGGCTCGCACTTCACACCCTGGCCGAACTTCCACCAGTTCTCCTCCATCCACATGATGACGGAGCTCTACAGCACCGAACAGCGCGAGGCCACCTACATCTCCGACACCTATCGCGCACTCGGCATCCACTTCGCCAATCTCAAGCAGGACAAGAAGGCCCTCGCCTCCTTCCGCGCCGCCGTGAGTGCCCAGCCGCTGAGCTTCAGCGCGTGGCAGGCCTACGCCAACTACCTGAAGGACAAGCACGCCGACGACGAAAAGCTCTGGCTGCAGCTGCACGATGAGCTCTGCCTGGGGCTCGTGCCGCGCTACCCCGAGATGGCCGCCGCCCTGCTGCAGGGCACCATTTACCCCACCCTGCAGACCTGTGTCAAGAAGCCCGAAACGCTTGCGGACTGCGTCCACCTCTTCTGGGACAACGTGACGGACTTCGGCCCCGACCGCTGGCATGTGGACACCTTCGGCGAGGCGCAGGCCAAGCTCCTGAGCGGCGACAAGACCTCGCTCGCCGACCCCAAGAGCCCGCTCGTGACGGACTTCGCCACCATGCAGCACCTCTTCGCCATTATCCTGACGGATGTCGGCAGCAATGCCAAGTACTCCCCCGCCATCGTGGAATGGGCGAACGAGCGCTCCGCCGAGACGCCCGTGAGCGGCGGCAACCTGCAGAAAGTCGTGACGGATGTTTCCGCC
Source organism: uncultured Verrucomicrobiales bacterium (assembly GCA_937893015.1). Lineage (GTDB taxonomy): Bacteria > Verrucomicrobiota > Verrucomicrobiia > Verrucomicrobiales > Akkermansiaceae > Akkermansia. The sequence goes on from CALBJX010000006.1 coordinate 15,820, forward strand.
GCGGCCATGGCGCAGAGCTCCTCCGGCCGCGCCAACATCGGCGAATCGGGTGATGCGCTCGTGCGCGCCGCCGAGAAAGCGAAGGATGTCGGCGCCTTCCAGCAGCTGGCCAAGACACTGGCCGAGGCCAAGAACCGCACCAACGGCACCTTGCCGGACTACGCCGCCCCTGCCGACGAGTTCATGTCCACGGGCAGCCTTGTCTACACGGGCAAGTATGACCCGAAGGACGACGCCTCCCGCCACTGGGGCGTGCTGGAGAAGTGCGGCGGCTGCATCAAGACCGCGGCGCTCAAGGACGCTTGGATCGGCATGAAGCTCAAGCGCGACGCCTTCATCACCACCGTGGTGCTCGTCACCCCCGATGCCTCCGCCGCCTACGACAACATGCAGCTCCAAGTCTCCGATAGCGGTGAGGCGGGCAGCTGGGCGGATGTCGGCACCAACCTCGGCCCGAACAAGGACCGCGTGCATGTCATCAACCTCGGCGAACAAGGTGTGAAGACCAAGTTCATGCGCGTCATCCGCAAGGGCGGCACGGAATCCTTCCAGCTCAACGCCTTCCATGCCTTCGGCCGCAAGGCTGCCTAACCTGCAACAAACCTTTTCACCATCATGAAGAAAACTCTCTTTACCGCTGCCGCCGCGCTGCTGGCCACCCTCCCCGCCCTTGCCGGCACCCCCTGCAAGAACTTTGAGGAGGCCGCGTCTAAGGCGGGGGATGACGGCTACATCCTCTTCGTCTACGGCCCGGACTGGGACCGCACGAGCCCGGATTTCATCAAGCCGCTCTTCAACGACCCCGCCATCCAGGAAGCGGCAGGCAACGCCGCGCTGATTCTGGCGCCCTACTACCAGCGCCCCACCAAGAAGCAGGACGCCGAGCAGGCCGCCGCTTGGGGCACCCTGAGCAAACCCCACCCCCACAGCCCGCAGACCTACCCGGCCCTGCACTTCCACGAGAAGAACGGCCGCGCCTATGCTTATCTGCGCGGTCCGCAGCTCATGTGCGCCTCCAAGGAGGACATCGCCAAGGCCATTGCCGAGCGCATTGCCAACCACAAGAAGCAGGCCGAGATCCTGGCCAAGGTGGACATGGCCCGCGGTCCCGAAAAGGCCAAATTGCTGGGTGAGGCCTCCCTCATCCCCCTGATGGAACGCCCCGACAAAGTGGTCGACCGCATCAAATCCGTGGACCCGAACGATGAAAGCGGCTACCTGCGCCGCCTCTCCTTCTACGCCGAGGGTGTCGCGGAGAAGAACAGGGACCTGCCCCTTGCCGAAGGCATCGCCATGGTGGAAAAAGCCCTTGCCGACCCCGCCTACACCGACCTCCAGAAGCAGCAGTACTGCGCCATGGCCATCGGCTACCTGCACCGCAACGGCGGCGAAGACAACGCCGCGGAAATCGTCAAATGGGCGCAGCGCATGAAGGCCTACGCCCCCGACTCCTACCTCGGCCACTCCGCCGATGTCGTGGTGAACAAGTGGGCCAAAGGCCCCGCCACCTACGTTGCGGGCTCTTACTTCAACCCCCTGACCAACGTCCCCAAAGCCGACGACAAAGGCAAGAAGGATAAAAAGAAGAAGAAAAAGAAATGAGTTCCTGCCCGATGCACAACCTGCATCGGGCAACTCATTTTTGCTTGCTTTTTTCAACGGAGAGCGATAGAATACGCGCGTCAGCGTGCGGCGAGCTCTCTCCCGTAAGTCTGAAAATTTCCAACCAACAACACAGTACCATGCCTGTACCTACACAAGAACAGTACATCAAGATGCTCAATACGGCCAAGGAGAAGGGCTATGCCTATCCCGCCGTGAACGTCACCACGCTCGAAGTCATCAACGGCGCCCTCAAGGCGTTCGCCGAGGCTAAGTCCGATGGTATCATCCAGGTTTCCCTCGGTGGCGGTCAGTTCGCCTCCGGTACGGCTGTCAAGGATTCCGCCACGGGCGCTATCGTGATTGCCGAAGCCGTGCATCGCCTCGCTGAGAAGTACGACGTGCTCGTCGCCCTTCACACCGACCACTGCCAGGCCGACAAGATTGACTCCTTCCTCCGCCCCCTCATCGCTGAGTCCAAGAAGCGCGTGGAAGCCGGTCTCCAGCCCCTCTTCAACTCTCACATGCTGGACGCTTCCGCCCTGCCCATGGCTGAGAACCTCAAGATTTCCCAGCAGATCCTCAAGGAATGCGCTGAGGTCGGTATCGTGCTCGAGCTCGAAATCGGCGTCGTCGGCGGCGAAGAGGACGGCGTGGACAACAGCGGCCAGCACGCCGCCAAGCTCTACACCTCCCCCGAGGATATGCTCCTCACCTACGAGACCCTCAACGGCCTCGGTGAGTTCATGCTGGCTGCCACCTTCGGCAACGTGCACGGCGTGTACAAGCCCGGTGCCGTGAAGCTGGAGCCCAAGATTCTCCGCGACGGCCAGGCCGCTGTGATGGCCAAGCATGGTCAGGACATGCGCCTCGTGTTCCACGGCGGCTCCGGTTCCGACCTCTGCGATATCCGCGAGGCTATCTCCTACGGCGTGGTGAAGATGAACATCGACACCGACACCCAGTACGCCTTCTCCAAGCCCATCGTGCTCCACATGTGCCAGAACATCGACGGCATGCTCAAGGTGGACGGCGAAGTGGGCAACAAGAAGGTCTACGACCCCCGCTCCTACCTCAAGAAGGGCGAGCAGGGTATCTGCGACCGCCTCAAGGTGGCCACGCAGGACCTCCTCTCCGAGGGCAAGACCCTCTTCGGCCAGATCTAAGTTCGGCTCCGACCGACAAAAAGGCACACAGCATGCGCTGTGTGCCTTTTTTGTTGTCCGACAGCGCGACAAATGAGCGGTTTGTCGAACTGAATGTACGATGTACGATGTACGAAGTTTGAGTTCCGCTCGCT
>CALBJX010000007.1 GCA_937893015.1 uncultured Verrucomicrobiales bacterium
TCAAACTTCGTACATCGTACATCGTACTTCGTACATTCAGTTCGACAAACTGCTCCTTTACCTTCTCACCCACGCTAAAAGCGCACCGCCCATTCGGGCGGTGCGCTTTCAAAAAAATATTGTCGGAAAGGGTGCTCAGGCGGCGATACCGAAATGGCGCTGGATGTCTTCGAAAATGCGGTCGCGCAGTCGGCGGGCTTTTTCGATATTGCGCGTCTTGAGGGAGAAGCGCAGGCGCTCAGCCGTGGCATCAGGCTTGTGAACGGTCACATGACACCACCACACGCCGCGGTTGTTCCACAGGTGGTGGTTGAGATTGTCGTCATTGATACGAAGCGCGATTTTGGTCTTGGGGGGTGTCATTTGATAAACAGATGGTTGGGTGTTGATGCAGACGATTTCGCCTGCGGTGCCTCCGCGTTCGTTCGAACCCTTCTCGGCGGCACTCTCCCGTCTTTTGCAGTCTTAGACGGGAGAAGTGGCCGTTCCGTTCAAAAAAAGCGGGGATTAGTACAGGATACCCGCCTTCTTGAGCGTGTTGTAGGCACCCTTCTTGGAGATGGTGCGGAGAGCCTTGCAGGAAAGCTTCATGCGGATGTAGCCGCCCTTGCCGCCGTTGAGCTCGGGGACCCAGATGCGCTTCTCCTGAAGGTTGGGATACACGGTGCGATTCACCGTCTTGGTGACGTGACGACCGATACCGCCCTTCTTCTTAGCAAGACCGGAGCGATGGATGCGACGGCCCTTGTGAGGCATGGCAAACGTGATATTGCAGATACGGGACATAAGATTTTCGGTTAACGGTTGAGGTTAATGCGGTGCGCCATTATACACCAACAACGGGTCACGTCAAGTAAAACTATAAAAAAAGTGCACAAAGTATGATGAAGGCGTTCAGAAGACGGCTTTCCGCCCGCAAGGAAAAGGGGCAGAACGGCGCATGAACACTCACTTTCGTTCACAGCACACGGAGCATCGGGCCGACAGAATATTGAGGGCTTCCTGCGCCACGGCCTCAGGCTCGCGCCCGCTGAGGTCAAGCGTGACGGGCTCGGCAGCTGCGGACGGATAATAAACCACGCGGAAGCGCAGCTCACCCGAGTCCGTCAAGCGAGCATAACCGCCGACGGGGACGGAGCAGTCGGCGTTGAGCAGGTGCAGGAAGGTGCGCTCACAGCGGATGGCGCGGGAGGTTGCCTCATCGTTCACGGCGGCGACGAGGGGCTCGAAGACGTCCCCGCGGCGGGTTTCCAAGGCGACGGCGCCCTGCCCGAGCGCGGGGCAGAAGATTTCCGGATTCAACCCGTGAACGCGCAGGGGGACACCCGCGACCTCAAAACCCTCGCGGTCGTAGCCGAGGCGGTTCAGGCCCGCGCGGGCAAGCAGGGTGCCGCTCAGCTCGGGATTCTCCGCCACCTTGCGGAGACGCGTCGCCACGTTGCCTCGCACGGGGACGGTTCGGGCCTTCGGGAAAACGCTCTTCATGAGATGCGTGCGGCGCACACTGCCCGTGGCAATGCACAGACCCGCACCGTCAGCGGGGAGCCCCGCGCTCTCCCGCAACACGAGCACATCCTGAATTTCCTCGCGGGGAAGCACGGCGGCCAGAGAAAAACGTTCATCGAGCACACCCGGCATGTCCTTGAGGCTATGCACGGCGCAGTCGATGGTGCCCGCCGCCAGCTCATCCTCGATAGCGGCAATAAACACGCCTTTATCGCCCGTGCCTGTCTCTGCGTTCACGCGGTGCAGCGGGATGTCCGTGCGGCGGTCGCCCGCGGTGGTGATGATGCGCACCTCGCACTCCAAGTCGGGGTGAGCCGTCTGCAACGCGGCAATGGCCAGTCGCGTCTGAGCCAACGCCAATTCACTACCACGGGTGCCGATTCTGATATGCATGGGCGCATTGTAGCACACGCCGAGCAGGTTGGCGAGACGCAAATCCGTCCTCACTTCACGAAGGCCAAGCCCAGCGACAGCCACACCGGCAGGGTGAGGAAGGAGCAGACCGTCGTGGCCAGCAGCACCTGCGTGCCGATATCGGGCACGCCGCCGAAACGCTTGGCCAGAATCACGGGGATGACCGCGCTCGGGATGGCGCTCTGAATCACCATCACGCGCTTGATGAGCGGGTCCACGGGCAGCAGGTAGGCCAGCAGCAGGATGAAGGCGGGGGCGAGCAGGAGACGCGCGACCAAGCCCGCGGAGAGCATGCGGGGCTGCCAGGTGAAGCGGCGGGAGAGGTCGTACATGGAGCAGCCGAAGAGGATGAGCACCACGGGAGTGGCGACGGCACCGATCATCTCCGCCGCTTTCATGACGGGCGGCTGGGCGACGTAGGTGCCTAAGCCCGTCCACGCCAGCAGCAGGGAGACGCAGACGGCCAGCAGCGGCCCGCGCAGGAAGGTGGCGAGTTGCAGGTTCTTCGCCCCGCCGCACATGAGGATGACGCCCACGCTCCACACAAAGATTTCGCAGCCCATGTTGTGGATGAAGAGCACGCCCATGGTCGGGTCGCCAGCCGAGGAGAACAGCATCTGGACGATGGGGACAACGAAGAAAGTGTAGTTCTGGATGCCCGCCGTGAGGGTGAAGGTGCGCCAGCCGTGCCCGATGCGCAGGCGCAATGCCCACGCCACCAGCATGGCCGCGAACACGCCCGCCGCCAGCTCCGCAAAGCCGCAGCCGATGGCCTGCAGGGAAAAGCCGATGCCCGAGATGCGCTCGTCCGCCTCCGTCACCATGTATTTCATGATGCAGTGGAAGACGAGGCAGGGGTAGCCCACGTCCATGGCCAGCTGCGTGATGACGGCATCATGCTGCGGCTCAATACTCCCCTTCTTCCTCAGCCAAAAACCGATGGCGAAGAAGATGAAGACCGGGATGGTCGAGAGGAAGGAATTGAGGACGAGGTCAAGCATGTACGATGTACGAGGTACGAGGTACGAAGTTTAATGAGAGCGCGGCTATCGCCGCGAGGGATGGAACAATCGTCTGACGTGCCGTCAGACGATTGTGGGAAAGGCGCGGCGAAGCCGCCGAATTCTGACTTCGTACATCGTACATCGTACTTCGTACATTTACTCGCCGCAGACGGCGGCGAGTTGCTGGGCAACGCCTTCGAAGGCGGCTGCCACGCGGTTTTGGCCGGGGTCTTCGAGAGCAACGGGGTGGCCTTCGTCGCCGCAGGAGCGGGTTTGGATGTCCAAGGGAATCTTGCCGAGCATGGGCACGCCGAGCTTCTGCGCTTCGCGCTCGCCGCCGCCTTCACCGAAGATGTGGTAGACGAGGCCGTCACTCGGGCAGACGAAGTAGCTCATGTTCTCGATGATGCCGAGGATGGGCGTGTTCACGCGGTTGAAGAGGCCGACGGCCTTGCGCGCGTCGATGAGGGCGACTTCCTGCGGGGTCGTCACGACCACGGCACCCGCCAAATCCACCGTCTGCACGATGGTGAGCTGGATGTCGCCCGTGCCCGGAGGCATGTCGAGGATGAGGAAGTCGAGCCCGCCCCACTCCACGTCGCGCAGGAACTGCTGGACGTAGCGCGTGGCGATGGGGCCGCGCACCGCCACGGGGGCGGCTTCATCCACCAGCAGACCCATGGAGAGAATCTTTACGCCGTGCGCTTCCACAGGCAGGAACTGTTCCTTCTCCGTGCAGCCGGGGCGTTCCTTGGTGCCGAACATCAGGCTCATGGAGGGACCATAGAGGTCGAGGTCGAGCAGGCCCGTGCGGTAGCCGAGCTTGGCGAGCGCGACCGCGAGGTTGGCGGAGACGGTGCTCTTGCCCACGCCGCCCTTGCCGGAGGCCACGGCGATGACGTGCTTCACACCGGGCACGCTGGATTTCCAGTCGGCGGGGTCGTCGTTCACGCCCGTGGGCTTCTTCTTCTGCTCGGGCGCGTGGTGGTCGATGTTCACATCGAGCTTCTTGAGGCCGGGCAGCTCTTTGATGACACCCATCACGTTCTCGTAGATGTAGCGGGGCACATCGGCGTTCTTGCTCTCGACGATGAGGTCCACGGTCACCTCCCCCTCGGGGGTGACGGCGATATTCTTCACGAGACCGAAGGAGACGATATCGCGGGTGAAACCGGGGTATTTCACGGTTGTCAACGCCGCGCGAATCAGGGCGGGAGTGAGTTGAGGTTCGCTCATAAATCTTTTTCGTTATTTAGTAAAAGGCTTCTTCAACAGGCCGATGGGGAAATCCACCACGGCGGCAATGCCCGTGCAGAGCGCGCGGAAGAGGTGCACGGCGGGGTGCAGCAGGGTGTGCAGCGCGCGGAAGTGCTCATAGCACAGGCTGGCGATGACGATGGCGCAGATGACGCTGAACTTGAAGACGATGCCCATGTGCCACGCGATGCCCGCTTCCTCCAGCCCCATCTCGGCGCAGAGGGCAAGACCCACAAAGCCCACCAGCAGGAAGGCCGTGTAGTTCAGGATGGGGTGGTGCTTGATGATGCCGATGCACCAGCCCGCCACGAGTCGCAGCGCGGCAATGCCGATGAACACGCCGATGCAGACCACCCAGATGTGCAGGGCTTCGGGGATTTCGTTTACGCCGTTCACCATGCCCACGGCGGCGACTACGTTGTCCAACGAAAGGGAAAGGTCCATCAGCTCAATGCTGAGGATGGTCATCAAAAAACTCTTGCCTTTCAGCTTGCCGCCCTCATCGCCGTGCTTCTCCTCGGCGACATGCAGCTGCAAATGTTCGCTGGCGAGGTAGATGAGGTAGAGCGCACCGAACCACTTGACCCACGCGTTGTGCATGAGCCACGCCACCAAGGCCAGCGCGATACCGCGGAAGACATACGCGCCGATGAGTCCCCAGCGCAGCGCGGGTTTCTGCTGGTGCTCGGGCAGGTGCGAGGCCATCGCCGCGATGCCAAGCGCGTTGTCCACGGACAGCAGACCCTCGATGAGGATGAGGTTGAAAATCACCATGGCACTCGCGTACAGGAACGCGGGCATGTTGTCGATGGACTGCCAAGCGGTGAGGAGGCTATCAAGCATGCGCCAAGTATAGCACACACATGCCCCGCGGGCAAGCGCGGGGAATGTCTCATGACAATTTCCCAATTTGTCATTTGTCATTCTCCGCGATTTGTGCTATGCTTTCGGCATGAAGATTGCGATACTCGGTGCGGGAGCACTCGGTTGTTACTACGGAGCCCGACTGGCGGAAGCGGGGCACGATGTCACCTTCATCGTGCGTTCGGCTTATGATGCCATCCGCGAGCAGGGGTTGCATGTGGAGAGCGTGGAGGGCGACATTCACCTGCCGCACGCCCGAGTGTGCCGCACACCGCAGGAATGCGGGGCGGCAGATATGGTCGTCGTCTGCTGGAAAGCCCCCTGCAACAGCGGCTTTGCAGAAGCCTTGCCGCCACTGCTGCACGAGCACACCGAGGTTGTCACCCTGCAAAACGGCATGGGCAATGCGGAGGCTATCGCCGCTTTCGTGCCCGCCGAGCGCGTGTTCATCGGCCTGTGCTTCGTCTGCTGCATGACGAGCGATAACCTTGCCGTGGTGCGCCATCTGGACGGCGGCAACATCCGCTTCGCCCCGCTGGCGGCGGATGAAGCGGGCGAACGCCGTGCCGGGGAAATCGCCCAAATCTTCCGCGCCGCCCGCATCGAGACGAGCGCACATCGCCACCCGGAGGAAATCCTGTGGACGAAGCTCACGTGGAACATCCCCTTCAACGGGCTTTGCCTCGCCCACGGCGGCATCAGCACCCAAGAACTCTTCACCATGCCCGCGGAAGTTGCCCGCGCGCGTGCCGTCATGGAGGAAGTCTGCGCCGCTGCGGCAGGCCGCGGCTTCCCGCTGCCCCGCGATATCGTGGAATGGCAGATGAAGCGCACGGAAGTGATGGGGGCCTTCATCCCCAGCAGCGCCGTGGATTACCTGAAAGGCCGCCCCGTGGAATACGACGCCATTTGGGGCACTCCGCTGGCGCGAGCCAAGGCCGCGGGCGTCGCCGTGCCCGAGTTGGAACGCCTCTGCGCCGACATCCGCAAGCGGCTGAACATGCCCGCCTGACCCCCCCCTGCTCCTCCATGAAAGCTGCCGACCGACTGCTCTCCCTCGCCCCGTGGTGCCTCGCCGCGGGCATGGTGGCACTCGGCGGTCTGTTGCTCTGCCCCGTGGCGGGCCGTCTGCAGATGGAAGAGCAGGAGGCAGGGCTGCAACGTCCCGCGCCCGACTTTCGCCGTGCGGATGCGTTGGGGCAGCAGCTGGCCGTCTTCACCTTGGGCGGGCTCCGCACGCTGGCCGCCGAGCTGCTGGCGCTGGATGCCACCTCCGCGTGGTTGGAGCAGGACTGGCCCCGCGCACAGGAACGCTGGCAGCAGATTGTGACCCTTTGCCCACAGCGCATCAACTACCGCATCCGCGCCGCACGCGACATGGCAAAGAACGCCGTCGCCCATGTCCGAGAGCAAGCGGAGAAAGGCAAGCTCACTGCCCCCGAAGCCGCTGCCGCCGAACGCGGCTACATGGCCGCCGCCGAACGCTTTTTGCTCACAGGCATCGCGGACAACCCCGATTCCGCCCTGCTGCGGCTGGAGCTCGGCTCCTTCTACGACGACCTCACCCGCCGCCCGCAGTTCGCCAAGGCGGTGGACGCCTACCGCGATGCGCTTGCCCACGGTGCTTCCCCCATGTACGAACGCTGGGTCTTCTACAACCTCTGCCGCCTCCGCGGGCGCGAGCAGGAAGCCTACACACTCGGCAAAGAACTCTTCCGCACGGAAAAACACCGCACACCCTCCGTCCGCTGCCTGCTCTTCGTCCTCCAGCAAAAGCTCGCCGTCCCGCCCTACGAAAGACTGACCATCGCCGAGCTCTTCGGCACCCGAGACAAAGCCGAGAAAGAGTTGCGACGCTTCCTGCACAACGATTTGCGTTTTCCCGTCACAGGCATCGAAAACTTCCTAGCGCATTAAAAAGAACCGCCCGCGAACTCGGCGAGTCAGCGGGCGGTGAAAGCAAATCGGGAATGGAGTTTAGGGAACGGCCACCCAGATGTGGGAGTCCTCGCTGAAGGGGGGAGCCTGCAGCTGACCATTGCCCCACAAGCCGCCGTCCTTCTTGAGCATCTTGAGAAGTTCTTCCGTATCGGGCATGGAGAAGTTCGTGCGGAAGATTTCCACGTCCTTCATGCTCTTCTTGCTCATATCCTGAATAAGGAGCACGAAGCCGAAAGCACCGCCGGGAATTTCAGACACCATGATTTCGATGGGGCAGACTTCGCCTTCCTTCACATCGAAGGTAGCACCGGCCGTCAGACCGCCGAGGGACTTGTTCCAGTCCGGGGTCTCCTTGAAGGAAACCTGCTCGTAGCCCTTGTGCGCCTTGTCCTTGCCGGACTTGATGTTTGCCCAGTATTCCTGACCGCCGGGAGTATCCACGGCACCGATGGTACCGCACTTGCCGGGAGCCTTCTCATCGTACATGGAGGGGATGCACCAACCGGCTTCCAGCACGGTCTTGCCCTTGAAGCGCACGGCGATGGTATCGTCACCCGTGCCAATGAAGCGGAACGTCCCCTTCTTGGGGGCCTTCACCTTGCCGCGGTAGACGGCGAGCCAGGCGGAGGGCTTGCACACATCCGCGCACTGGTAGGCGGTGGGAGCGTAGGAAGCCTTGCACTGGGGCAGGTAGAAGTTGGAAGCGTACAGCTTGGTGGGGGAGGAATAGTACTTCGCCAGCGTGGAAGCGCTCCAGCTCTTGGTGAAGTCGTGCAGAATCTTAGCCACCTTGGGGCGGTCGGAACCACGAAGAGAGCCGCCTTCGAGCTGCAGACCGGTCGGGGCCTTGCCCTTGGTGAGCTTGAGGTCGTAGAAGGTGCCTTCCAGAGCGGAGCCGCCGGCTGCGCCACCCATGCCGCCGCCGTCTTCACCGAGGGAGTCGCCGAGGCCGGCATCCAGGCCCATGCCGATGTCCACGCTCATACCTTCATCGGTGGCGTCGTCCATGGGGACATCCACCTGAGCCATGGCCACGGGAGCCGCGCCCGTCGCCACGATGACGGAGGGGGACACGGTGTTGGAGGGCGTAGCGGCCTTGGAGGAAAGCTGCTGCGTGGTGGGGACGGCACGCGCGGGCAGGTCTTCTGCGGGCGGCGTGTAGCCGATGAATTCGGCCTCCTGCTCGATGGCAATGAGGACGACGGTGAAGTACAGCATGGCGCCGCCGAAGAGAATCAGGCCGGCCATGGCAGCAAGAGAGGTGAACTTGCTGCGGAAGGCATCCTTACGCAGCTTCTCCTCTGCTTCTTCGCTCATTTGGATGTGTAAAGCCATAGTAAGAGAAATAGGTTGTGGTTGACTACACTATGCGACAAACGCCCCGCCTTGTCCAGCAAAAAGAGCGCAAGGAGCGTTACAAATGTGTTACAGCAAGGAACCCGTGATACGGGATATCGGATCGGTCATCATGATTCCGTGCCGCCGGTGAGCGCATGCTCTGTCGGCAGCACCTCGTTTTCATCGTTCTCCCATGCGTTTAAAGCGCTCCAGCGCTTTGGCCAGGTTGGCGTTGCCGGGGTGTCTGCGGAGAAGCTCGGAGAGCATTTTCTCCGCCTCGCCGAGCCAACGGAGACCATTGGCAATATCTCCCGTACGGAGGGCGTAGGTGGCGGATTCCGACAGAGCCTCCAGGTGCATGAAGCGCAGCATCGTGTTGTCGGGGGCTTTCTTCAGGTGAGATTCGATGATGTCGCGGTACTGCGTGAACTCGGCGGCAGCGAGTTTGGGCGCCGTATCCTCTGCACTGTAGGCAAGAGCGAGACCGCGGTGGGCGCCCGCCTCCAATAACGCATATTCGATGTTATCGGGAGAGGCGGTGAGCAGCTCCTTTACCTTCTTGAGCAGGACTTCGCAGGTGGTGATAACCTCCTGCGGCTTACCGGCGCGCAGAAGCGGGTCCACCTTGTAGGCCATGGCGCGACAGTGCAGGAAGGTGTATTCCGTGTTGTAGGGGTCGAGCTCCTCCAGCTGATGGGCGTACCCGATGTGCTTGTTGAAGGCTTCGAGGGCGCGGGCATCGTAGTCCGCCTGTTCCTCTGCGGAGTTGGTGCCCTCGCTCATCAGGTTGTAGAGAGAGCCGGTGTAATACAGTGCGCTGGCCAAGCCCTGTTTAAAGGACAGGCGATAGGGCTGTTCCCCGCTCAGGGTCGAGAAGATACGTTGCTCCTCATCCAACAGATGCGCGGCGTAGGCATAGTCGCCCTCGTCCATGGCGTATTGGGCGCGGTATTGCAGAGCATAACCGAGGCCCACCAGCGCGTCCTCGTGCTCGGGGTAACGGCTCACGAGTGCGCGGTAGAGCGGCATCATCTCGTCCAGCCCCGCCTTGCGGAGCTCGCGGTTGCCGTCAATGCGGGCGAGGTTCACGCTCGATGCCATCGCACGCCCCAGCACGCAGAGGTAATCCGGGTTGTGCGGCACCTCCTTGCACAGCGTGCGCATGAGGGTGAGGGACTGCCCCGTGAGCACCCGGGCATCGGGCAGCAGGTTGCGGCGGCGTGCCACCTCCGCCCGCATCAGCAGGGTGCGGGCCAGCTCATAGCGGTTGCGGCGGTCATCGGGATTTGCATCGTAGAGCTGCTGCTCCTGCTCGGTAGCCTTGCGGAGCGCCTTGGTCGCCTCCTCCAGCTTCCCCTGCTGCATGTGTACGGAGGCGAGGTTCAGCCATGCGGCAGCCACGGCGCGGGCGAGCTTATCATCCTGCCCGGCGCCGACCTGCTCCATGCCGTCCAGATAGTGTTGCAGGCGCATGCCGAGCTGCTTCTGCAACTCTGTGGAGCCGGGGATGTCCGCCAACTCCTCGTTGAAATCATAGAGAATACTCTCGGAGAAACGGAGACTCTGCCCGTAGAGATGCTGCGCCTGATTTCGCTCGTGCAGTGCCCAAAGGCTGACGGCGGCAAACACGGTGAGTGTCACCCCGCCGACCGCGCCGAGAAAGCGCATGCGGCGCATCTGGCGCGGGGAGATGGGCAGCTCGCCCTCCTCGATGCTGTCGCGCCAAGCGGCGGCATCCTGCCAGCGGTCGTCGGCGCGGCGTTCCATGGCGCGGTCGATGGCTGCGAGGAAGGGCTTGCCGTACACCGACACCAGCGCGCTGCGCCCTGCGAGGGGCTTGTAGGGGTCGGGGTGGGCGTGCACGCGCATGTCCGCGCGCGGCGGGAGCATGCGGGTGATGAGATAGTGGAAGGTGGCGCCGAGGGCGTAGATATCCGTCCATGCGCCGAGCTGCTGACTGAGCTCGGCATCCGTATCGGCAGCAGCCTGCTCGGGCGCACAGAAGCCCGGGGTGAAGATATTGCCGTACACATGCCCCTCCTGCAGCTGGCGGGCGCTGCCGAAGTCCAACAGGATGGGGTCGCCCTCCGGTGTGATACGGATATTCTCAGGCTTGATGTCGCGGTGGACGACATTGTGCTGCTCCATGTAAAGCAGAGTATCCAGCAAACTGATGAGCAGGCGCTTGAGACGGCGGGCCTCCTGTGCCTGCCGCTCGCGGTTGAGGCTGGCGCGCTTGGGGAGCTCCAACGGAGTACCTGCGACGAAGGGCATCACATAGTAGGCCGTACCATTCGTCTCAAAGGCATCCAGAATGGGCACGATCCCGGGGTGTTGCAAGCCCATGAGCACCGTCACTTCCTCCGTGAACTCCAGCAGGGTGGCATGGAAGAGCGCCTCGGATTCGGGCGTGGGATAGGTGATGAAATTGCTCCCGTTCTCGCGCACGGCCAGCCCCTCCGGCATGTGCTCTTTGATGACCACGACCGAGCCGCGTGCATTGTGGCGGGCGCGGTAGGTGATACCGAAACCGCCCTGCCCCAGTCGCGACAGGATGGTATAATCCCCCAGCTGCGTGCCCTCCGGCAATGGTGTGCGAGGATCCTGAACGGAGGGCTGATTTTCCGTTGCCGCAGGTTTCAGCTGCGTCACAATGGCGCGGGCCGGCACCACGGGTGCCGGCGGCGGAACGGGAACGGCCGGAGCGGAGAACGTCATGAGAGAGTCTTGTGGAGGGTGAGGTAGTTGCCCGTGGGCTCCGTGTAGTCATAGGCTACCCGATCAACGGGCAGATGAGGCAGGCTGATGAGCGGGTTGAAGCGCGGTTCCTTGTAGCGAAGAGCGAGGTCAGCCTGTGTCTCATCACAGGCCAGGGCCACGCTCACGGCGCAATCCGCAGGCAGAGCCGCCAGCACGGCAGCGACGGCGGCCTTGATATCTGCGATATCCGAAGGCGCGGCGAAGACAGCCTCCAGCTGGGTGTTGCAGAGAGACATCAGCGTCTCGGGCTCGCCGGCTTTCACCTCCGTGTCACCTTTGGCGTGCTTCTTGCTGCGGTATTCCAGCGCCAACAGAGTGACATCGGAATCGATGCTCGCGCCATTGAGGTGGCGGCGGATGGCGGCGCGGGTCTGATGCACCAGATCCGTCACAGAGGGGGCAGGCTCATTGAGGACGGACGTCAGGCGAGCACGCCCGAAGGGCACCTGCTCAGCATCATGCGCCTCCGTCACACCTTCCGTCCAAAGCACGAGTCTGTCACCGGGCTGCAACGTCAGGCGTCTCTCGCGGTAATCGCCATCCTCCGTGAGACCGAGGGGCGGGCCCGCTTCCGACGGCATCTCCTCATACGAGCCGCCGTCGTGCTGCAACAGGGCCTGCGGCGCTCCCGCCTGGATGTACCGCAGCTCCCCTGTACTGATACGCAAGCAGCCATAAAAACAGGAGAGACGGATACCTGTGGTCTGACCCTCGCAAAGGGCCTTATTGACCGCGCGGGCAAGCTTACCGGGCTTGAGGCCGCCACGCGCCACAGAGCGGATGAGCGACATGCAACGCATCATATACAACGCAGCCGGAATGCCGTTTTCCGAGAGATCCGCCACCACAAAGCAGAGGCGATCCTCATCGGGCATGAAGAAATCGTAAAAATCGCCGCCCACGCTGGCCGCAGGGACACAGGAGGCGAAGAGATCAAACTCCGAGCGGGTGGGGAAGGCAGGAAATTGCGAAGGCAGCGCCGCGCTCTGGATGCTGCGCGCCAGCTCCAGCTCACGCTCCATGTCAGCCTTCTCCTCCTCACCATAAAAGCGCAGGGTATCCACCATGGCGTTGATATCGGAGGACAGGCGGCGGAACTCCTGCGTATCGTTCACCTCCACGCGCTCCGTCAGGTCGCCGTCCGTAATGCGGCGCAGGGAAGCAATGACACGGGAAAGCCCGCGCAGCACATAACGCTGCAACATGAAGCTCACCGCCACGAACATCATAACAAAGATACAGAGATTGCTGAGCAACAGCGAGCGCAGGGTTTTCATGCTCACCTTGTACACCTCCCGGGCGGGCAGCAGTGCGACAAGGCGATAGTCGCGATTCTCTACGGCGTAGGTGAAGTAGTCCGCCTCGTCGAGCGTCATGCGCCCCACACAGTTCAGCGGCACGGAGAGCAGCTCCGCGACATCCCCTTCCCGCCCGCTCTTGTTGAGCAACGCACCGCCGCGGAAAGCGACGATAAAACCGCCCTCGCCCATGTGGTAGTGGTCCGCCAGCCGCGCAAGCGCCTCGTTGCTGCGGGTGCGGTGCAGGCGATGCGTGCTGAACCCCAGCAACACCGCGCCCGCCGCATCGCTGCGGTGCACGCCCGCATACTGCATGAGCGCGGCCGCCTCCTTTTTCGGGCGGATGGTGCGGCAGACCTCGGCGCTGCGTTCCTCGGCACAGGCGGCAAACTCGCTCAGGCGTTCGTCATCCGCAAGCTTCACCCCTTTATTTGCGGCGGGCACTGCGGCGGTGATGACTCCCTCGGCATCCGTGAGAAAAACCTGCTCGGCGCCCATGAGGTTGCAGAGCTCCTGCAAATGTTCCTGCTGCTGCACCGGGCGCGTGTCATAGCGCAGCAGCTCGGCAGCGGCGTGGGCGCGATGCAGCGCAGTCTCCTCGTAAAGCTCACGTGCGGTATTCTCACATTCATCCTCATGCACCAGCAACTCCGCAAGGTCGTTGAGGCGCCCCTCCATCATCTGCTCGGCACGCTCATCCGCGTGGCGCAGCAGGTGCACATAGGTGCCGACGCCCATCACGGCAAAGACCGCGAGCAGCAGAAGAAACAAACGGAGGAGGAAGATGCGCCGCATGAGAGAACGGGTAGAGGATTTCGCCTGAGAGTATACCCCCTATCAGGCGTTTTAGCAAGCGACTTTTGTGTGGAAAAACTGCCTGTTTTTCCGTCATCGCAGCAGGAAGAGCGATATCGGACAAAGAGAGATTTGTAGGGATTTACAATTTAAAAATGACAATTTGGGAAGGATGTGCGCCTTTGGCGCAGGAAAGGAAATCGGCCTGACGTATACGTCAGACCGATTTTTTGACACTTGCGAGCGACCTGCCACGGCATAGACCTAGGCGAAGACGGGAGCGAGCCGAATTCTTCAAATTGTAAATCAGAGCAACAAATCGCTCATTTCCTCAACAATCGCGCGTTGCCCCGGCGATGAGCTCCAGCGCACGGGCGGCCGCCATGGTGCGGAAGGCATTGCGGTCCATACCCGGTCGGGAAATCGTTTCCGTGTGCGTGGGACGCGCCGCCCCGCGGCGGGAAAGAGCGATGCAGACGGTGCCGACAGGCGGTTCCCCCTCGGCAGCGGTCGGCCCGGCATTGCCTGAGACGGCGACGGCGAGATCCGCCCCGGCCTTGCGCATGGCGGCCTCCGCCATGGCGGCGACCACGGGTTCGCTGACGACGGTGTGCTCCTCAATGAGCGCGGCGGACACCCCAAGCTCGCGCTCCTTGGCTTCGTTGCAGTAGGTCACCCAGCCGTAACGAAAGGCGGAGGAAGCCCCGGGCACCCCCGTGAGTGCGGCAGCGATAAGGCCCCCCGTGCAGCTCTCCGCCGTGGCGATGGTGAGCCCGGCGGCCTTCAGGTTATTAACGGCGGCAAAAGCGAGAAATTCGAGTGTAGCATCCATGGATGTGAAAAAGGTAAAAGAAAATGAAGGATGGTAAGGACTTGTGATAGGTGATTTTTGATCGAGCGCGAGGCTCCATTTCCCAATCAAAAATCACATATTTTCATGCTTCCGCGGGGACCGCGAGAGAGACAGCGGCGAAGGCGGCCATACCCTCGCGGCGGCCCAATGCGCCGAGCTTTTCATTCGTCGTGGCCTTGACACCCACGCGGCGGGGGCTCACGCCGAGGATGGGCGCGAGCGTCTCCTTCATCTGCGCCACGAAGGGCAGAATTTTCGGTGCCTCCGCGATGAGGGCGCAGTCCGCATTCACCACGCGGCCGCCCTGCGCGTGCAGCAGCTCTACGGCCTTCTCCACGATGCGCAGAGAACAAATACCCTCGCAGCTCGGGTCCGTGGGCGGGAACCAGTAGCCGATGTCGGGCTCGCCGATAGCGCCGAGGATGGCATCCGCAAGCGCGTGACAGAGCACATCGGCGTCGCTGTGCCCGTCCAGCCCCTTCGTATCATGCACCTTCACGCCACCGAGCCACAGCGGGCGCGGGGTTTCCGAAAAGCGGTGAATATCATAGCCGAGTCCTACGATGGTGTCCGTCATGTCCGTACTGTAACAAGCACCGCCGCCTTTGGCAAGAGAAAAGCCTGTTCGGCAAACATGGATTTGTCGAACTGAATGTACGAAGTACGATGTACGATGTACGAAGTTTGA
>CALBJX010000008.1 GCA_937893015.1 uncultured Verrucomicrobiales bacterium
GGTTTCGTCATCCTTGCGAGCGTAGCGAGCGGAACTCAAACTTCGTACATCGTACTTCGTACATTCAGTTCGACAAACTGCTCATTTGCCTCTCTCTCCATCAGGCATGGCGGCGCTTGCGGCGGGCGGCCAGAGCGGCCAGCGCCAGCAGGCCCAGCGTCGCTGTCGCCGGTTCGGGAACGAGCCCGGAGTCTCCGCTGAAGTAGACGGCACCATTCTCCAGCTCAACATGGTCGCGCAGACCATCGGCAGTCAGCAGACGGGCCGTACCATTCAAAGGAGCAGTACCCAGATACACCGTCACCTTGTCCTCCGCGCCCAGTTCCAAACCATCGGTATCGAACACCAGATTGTTCATCGTTATCTGAGACGCCGTCAGCGTGCCGCTGAGGTCGTAGATTAGGATATCCCCCAACTGGCTGTAGGTGACATTGGCCAGCTTAATCACCACGTTGTCCAAGTGAAGCGTGTTGGTGGCCGAGAGAGTGGAACTGTTGTCGAGCGTCACGCGGGAAACATCCAAATCGTCGGAGGAAATAATCTGTGCTGCCGCGATGGAGCTCTGCGCGGCAGCCGCGCCATTGATTTCGCCCACGCTGACGGTGACATTCTTCAAGGCAGCAACGGCGGATGCGTCTTTGGTCCGATTAGCGGCCACCGTCATTTCTTTCGTCGCCCCATAGCCATCCGTGAAGGTCACCTTGCCGTCGTAATCGGAGCTGCGGTTATCCTTGCCGATGTAGGTGGTGCCCTTGCCGTCCAGGGCGCTGTCGACAAAGGTAATCTTCTGCGCGTCCTTGTTGGCGAGGTAAAGCGTGCCGTCATTCGTCACGGCCGCCTTGCCGTTGCCGGAGGAAGCGAACGTAACCGTGGCGTTATCTGCCACAATCGCCGTGCTGCCCACGCCGTTGTAAATGTCATTACCGCCCTTGGTCGCCGTGTTATTGGCAAAAAAGACGGAAGTGTTACCGCGGAGGGAAAGGACAGCACCATCGCCGTTATAGATACCGCCGCCCACACTATCAGTGCCCTGAGCCGCATTATCATACACAAGAACGCCTTCCCCGTTATCCTTAATCTCCATATAGGAGGCATTGGAGGCACCGGCGCCGTTTCCTTGGGTCGTATTATTGCTCAGGCTCAGGCTGCCGTCATGGAAGGAGGTGTGCCCGACGGCTTCAATGCCGCCGCCCTGATAGCCGATGACTTCCACACGCTTCAGCGAAACCAGCGAACCGGCCTTGACCTCCAAACCGGAATCATGAAGACCATTGCCCTGCAGGGAGAGCGTCTCCGCATGGTCGGACGTCAGCACCACGATATTCGTGCCGTTGCCGACAGTCACATGTTTCCCCACCACCGTGGTATCAGCTTCCAAACTGGTCGATGTATTCAGGGTGTAGTTATCCACGGAAACATCGGTGTTGGCGTTGACGGCAGCTTGTGCCACCTTTATCGTATCACCGCTCTCATTCGTGTAAGAGGCGGGCGTCACAATCTGGGCAAGGTCCTCCACATAGACCAGATATTTGCCATAATCGTAGCTGACATCATCAGAAGACAGGAGAGGTATATTGTTCAGCGGAAGCTTGAAATCCTCAATGCCTTGAGCCTTAGAATAATCGGCATAGTCATCCGGGCCGCCATAAGTCACATTGACTCGGACAGCCCCGAAGTATTCGTCATCAGCATCCGCCAGAATCAAGGCTGTTACAACCCCGTCTTCATCTTTCTCGTACCCCATGCACGTAACGGCATGCACCCTTGCTGCTCGCTCTGTAACAGTATCATAAGATGTGAAAGACAAACCTGCGAGTTGGCCTTGGGTAGAGAATATGGTATCCAGAGACGTTCCGAAGACGTCTTTTGAACGAGGCAGCCAGTGCTGAGAGACAGTCTTCCCGCCGGCAAGAGTATTGTAGTTGCCGTCAATGCTTTCGAGAACAGTGACTCCATTCGTTACCTCAGTCCCCTTAAACCACCAATCAATGAATTCGGTATGGTAGCCGGTCTTATCAGCGCTTTGCTTCTTCAGAGCCTCCTGATAAACAGCTAAGTAAGAAGTGCCGTACGGCTTGCTGTAGCCACCGGTCACCCCATCGGCGGGGGTGGTATCCGCATCGTGATACTTGTAATAAGTATCCTGCCAATACTGCACCATGTTGGCACCGGCTGTAGCCCAGCAGAAGAGGGAGTCATCGATGTAACCCACGTCATTCTTAGGTATGGCAGAATCGGAGCTGTAATGCTTCTTGCCGGTGTCGTAGAACACACCGGAACCGATGACTGTCGTTGCTTGCGGCGTGAGCGTATCAGCCGTTGCCGTGGCACCCAATTGCGCGGCGACCAAGGCGGAGAGAAGAAGGAGAGGAAGACGCAGTTTCATAATAACCTGACCCTAGGCTATCAGAACAGGTAGTACAAGCAAGCAAAAAAGGGAAAAAACGTCGAATTTCCTTTCGTCAGTTTTCACTGGCATAAAAAAAACCATTCACCTGTGATATTTTTCTTGCCAAGGAGAGGATTACATGTATAATCCCTGCACCATGACCCGCAAAGGTGGTATCAACAAGACACGTAAGGCTGTCGCCAAGCGTTTCAAGGTGACCGGCTCGGGCAAGGTTCTGCGTCGCAAGCAGGGTAAGCGTCACATTCTCCAGAAGAAGTCCAGCAAGCGCAAGCGCGCCCTCGGACGTCCCGCTCTGGTGGACGCCACCCAGGTTTGGGCCGTCAAGCAGAACATGCCCTTCGCCTGAAGCTGAGGAACATGGCCACAAGCCAAGCCCCGTCCGCCTATCGGACGGCCTTCGTGCAGCCTGCCTCCCGATATACTGAGGAGGATCGAACGGACGAGACTGCAAGGAGGTGAGGAAGAACAGTCCGCTCAACCTACATAGAATACTAAAGAACTATGGCACGTGCTACTAATGGGCCCGCCTCGCGCGCCCGCCGCAAGCGCATCCTGCTCCGCGCCAAGGGCTTCCGCGGTTTCCGCAGCAAGCTCTTCCGCTACGCGAAGGACGCCGTCTACAAGGCATGGCAGTATGAGTACCGCGATCGCAAGAGAAGGAAGGGTCAGTTCCGCCGTCTCTGGAGCGCTCGTATCTCCGCCGCCGTGCGTCCCCTCGGCCTGACCTACTCCCGTTTCATGGAGGGTCTCAAGGCTGCGAACATCGATCTGGACCGCAAGAGCCTGGCCGATCTCGCCGTCAGCAACCCCGAGGCGTTCAAGGCTGTGTTCGACGCCGCCAAGAAGGCTATCGACGCCAAGCAGGGCGCTACCCTCGCCAAGTAAGGCGCAGCGGTAATAACCGAAACATCAACCTGCGGGCTGCAAGTACACCTTGCAGCCCGCCGTTTTTTTTGGGGGGAGGAGGGGCTACGGGCGGAAGCAGATTCCCGACAGCCGAGTCAAAGGCTTCCACTCTCTCCGCGCGTCCGCAAAAAAAACAATCCGGCGCATACGTCGGATTGTCCCGGGTGGCCTCACAGCGTCAGCCGGTTCACGTGCTTGGTCAACCGCGCTTCGCCGCCTCTTTCTTCCCCTCCCCTTCATCGGGGGGCATTGGCACCGCCGATGAGCACCACCATCTCGCCCTTGGGCGGGCGGGCGGTGAACTCCGCCAGCAGCTCGGCTGCCGTGCCGCGGTGGTAGGTCTCAAAGACCTTCGTGAGCTCACGCGCAACACAAACAGGCACGGAGGGATCGATGGCGACCAGTGCCTGTATCGTCTTGACAATGCGGAAGGGGGATTCGTAAAAAATGCTCGTGTGATGAGCCTCTACCGCGGTCTGCAGGACAGCCGCCTTACGGCCGCTCTTCACAGGAAGAAAACCGCCGAAGAAGAACGCATCACTCGGCAACCCCGAGCCCACCAATGCCGTAATGACGGCAGAGGGACCGGGCAGCACGGTGAAGGGTACCTTCTTCGCCTTGAGCTCCTGAATGAGGCGGTAGCCGGGGTCGCTCACGCCGGGCATGCCCGCATCCGTCACCACAGCAAAGCTTTCTCCGGCCAAGGCGCGGCTCGCCACCTCGGGAGCGCGCTGTGTCTCGTTATGCTCATGCAGGCTCAGCAACGGCTTTTTGATGCCGTAATGCGTGAGCAGCAGGCCCGTGTTGCGGGTATCCTCGCAGCAAATGCAGTCGACGGACTGCAGGACGTCCAACGCGCGGCGTGTGATGTCCTCGCGATTGCCGATAGGCAGTCCCACAAAGCTGACAGGATACGCGATCACGGGGTGGTCAGGTCGTTGGTGATATCATCCGCAGCATTGCGGGCCGCATAGGAGAGGGCGCTGTCCACAGCACTCTGCTGATTGCCGGCATCGGTGAAATAGCTGCCCTGCCCGGCCACCTCCCGCTGCATGACAACCGCACCTGTGCGGTTGTTGCGCACGACGTAACGCACATGCATGGTGACACCCACTTCGCGGGAGAGGTAGGTATCCCCCGGGTCGGTGAGCAGGGATTCACGCGAGAGATGGGTAATCTCCCCGCTGATGGTGAAATCCGCCAAAGCGGAGGAAGCGAGGCGGTATGTGCCGTCCCGCTGCATGGCATCCGTGAGAGCCGTCGTCAGCAGCACGCCGGAGGAAGGCTGGGTGCTGTTGTTATCGAACATTTCCACGGAAAAGGTGTTGAGCTCCTGCATGGAGGCAGGCTTCACCCCGCCCATGTGGTACAGGGACGAACAGGCGGAAAGCAGCATCGCCGCTGCGGGAAGAAGCAGAAGAGGCTTCATAAGAAGGATTTTTTCACAGGTTGAGCGGCGCGGGCACGGGCCGTCTGCAGCAGAGTCTCCGCCTCTTTGGCGGCCTCGGGGTTATCCTTACGCTGGCGGATGACGTCCTCAAAGCAGAAGATAGCGGAGGTATACTCTTTGGAACGCTCCAGATAATAGCGGCCGACCTCCAGCTCCTGCTGCACGAGCAGCCGCTTCATGTTGGACGCCTCAGCGAGCGCCTTCCCTGCATCTTTGTGGTGCGGGAAGCGCAGAGAAAACTCCTCGTAGGCCTCACGCGCGTTGGTGAGGTTCACCAGATTGCGGTCGCCGCGAGTGTGATCGGTTGCCCAAAGCTGGGCCAGCATGAGTTGGGCCTCGGGGGCGTACTTGCTGTCGGGGTAGTTCTCGACGATGCGGGCGTATTCCGCACGGGCCTCATCAAACCGCTCGATATCCACCAGATATTTGGCGAGGATGGAAGAGGCCGTGGCGGCCATATCGTTGTAGGGAGCATGCCCGACGACGGAGCGCAGCCATTCGATGACAACCGTGGATTCCATATCCGCATGCCATGCGCCCCAGAGCACAGGGGTACGCAGCGTGCCGTTGGCACCGCCCATACCCAGTGCCAACTGGCGGTTGAGCGCATCTGTATAGCGCGGGCTCTGCGGGTAGGCATCGATGAGCTTGGTATATTGCTTAAACGCCTCGCGGTAATCCTGCTTCTTCTCATAGGCCAGACCGAGCCTATAACGAGCCTCGGGCGCACACGGCGCCAGCTCATGGTCTTCCACAATCGTCTTCAGCATGCGGATGGAGTCATCCGGGCGCATGACTCCGGAAGACTGCTCCAACAAGGCATCCGCCACGGGGTCGCTGGCGCGGACGGAACCCGCGGGAGGCGGGCCGTCAAAATCCTCGCAGGACGGCAGAGTCAGCACTGCCGCAGCACACAGACAAAGAAGATAAGCAGGTCTCATGACTGCACCATGATACACCGAACGAAAGCCGAACGCAAGAAAGATGTGTGCCTGTGTCATGTACGCCGCGATGCCCCCGCGGCAGGAGGCACGCCCCTCAATACGGGCGATTTTTGCCGTAAAAGCCGTTGTGCTGAGCACGAAAGAGGGTGTAGACCCGGTGCGGTGTGAACTCGTTGCAATGCAGCATGGCCCCCAGCGTGAAAACAATGTAGAGCCCGCAGTCAAACAGGCGCTGCGGGAAAGCGTAGGGGTGCGCCTGCTGCGCGGCATAGGCGCGGGAGAACGCGGCGGCATAGAGAGCCGCGGCGTCCTGAGCCGGGATGTAAGAGAAGGTGCGCCCGCAGTAGCAGGCTCCACAGGCAGTGTTGTGCGGCATGGGGGCATTATGCCACGCCGTCTCTCATTTGGCAAGACGGAAGCGAGCTTGCCAAGGCGCCGGCGTTTTGCTAGAATATCCGCGTGGGAACGGATATTTCTCAACAACGCATGACGGAGACACTGACGGGGCGCACGGCCTGTGCACTGCTGGCGCTGGTATGGTTTGTCTCCATGGGTGTGGCGGATGCCAACGCCTACTCCTACACTCCGCTGCTGGCAGGTTTGGCTCTGGTGATTTTGCTGGCTCTCTCCGCCATGATTCGCGGGGCGAAGGCTGTGCAGCTTTCCGTCACGGCATGGCTGTCTCTGGGAGTGGGAGCCTATTTCCTCATCCGTTGCCTGTGCAGTTTCTCCGTGGTGGAATCGTGGCGCGAAGCAAGCATTATCCTCGGATGCTGCATTTTTTATCTTGCCGGGGTATATGCAGCGCAAGCCCGTTCCGCACGCCCGCTGATAGGGGTGCTGGGCATAGCAGTGGCCTTAAATCTGCTCTATTTTGCTCTGATGCAGGGCACCGATATCCCGATGGAGTGGGGCGGGCGACCCTCCGCCGGCCCGGGAGGCGAAAACCATCGTCCCGTCACCCTGTTCGTCTATAAAAATTTTGCAGGGGCCTTTCTCATCATTTCCGGCGTCATCCTGACAGCCATGAGCCTGTGGTTCCGGCAACGCGCATGGAGCTGCCTGCTCGGAGGCGGGCTGGGCACCTGCGCGGTGCTGGTTTCCGCGGAATGCGGCACCCGCAGTGTCATCTGGCTTGCAGCCGTTCTTGTCTTTGTCGGAGGTTTAATATGGTTCATCCTGCGGCTGAACGAACAGGAATCCCTCGGCGGCAGCGATGTCGTCATCGGCTTTCTTTTCCTTTCCTGCTGCGGAATCCTGATGAGCTGGATTTTTCTGGATCCGGATTGCCTGAGTTTCTTTTCATCCATCAACTCCGACGGAAGATACTACATTTGGAGTCTCGTCTGTCAGGTGTTGCCGACAGCGCCCCCGTGGGGGTATGGAGCCGATTCCGTTCAGTGGGTCACCCTGCCGGCGAACAGCCAAACTTTCCGCTCCGTCAATTTCGCGCACAATGAATACCTGCAGGCATGGTGCGATTATGGCCTTATCGGCCTGTTTGCCATGTTCAGCCTCCTGTTCTGGCACAGCTGCCGGGCACTGGCAATCATTGCGGGAGAAGGAGTCTCCGTCACCAGGAAACGCCTCACGGCAGCAGCGTTCATGTGTTTGTTAGCATGGTGCAGCGCCGCAGCGTGTGATTTCTTCTGGCATCATTTTTCCATAGCAGGCATGACTGCTTTTTCTCTCGGCCTCATCGCCTCCCCCTACCCCTCGGAGAACCCACGCAAAGCGCGGCGGCGCAAGGTATTGACCCAAGGGCCCTTCGGGAAGAGCGTGCTGGGGCTCTGCGGCATGCTTTCCGTCACACTCTGTTGTTGGCTGATACACACAGAATGGCCCGTTTGGCTTGCCCAATGGGAGTACAACGAAATCAGCCTCAGCCAAAGCGATGCGGACGGCAGTGCGAGACGGCAGCTGTTAGCAAAGCTCATTCCGCTGTATCCGGCTTCTGAGCTCATGGATACCTACATGCTGCTGCCGATGAAAGAGCGAAAGCAAGCGGACCAAGAAATTGAGCTGCTCCGAATCATCTTGCGAGGCAATCCGCTTCAGCTCCATATGGTCATGCGTTTGGGGAGCAGATTGAGCGAGGCAAGGCATTTCGAAGAAGCGGAGGAGGTTTTCCGCACCCATTATCCGAACGATGGCATGAGCAGCAGACGTCTGGCAGATTGGTCAGCACCATATGCGATGCATCTCCTGCGATGGGGACAACATTGTCTCTACAGCGGGGAGCAGGCCAAGGGGTATTCCCTCATCAGCTATGCCATGAGCATTATCGACAAGGACGACTTGGTCCACAGCCGCACCAGACGCTTCGGTGCACAAGTCTGGAAACCCTTCCCGAATCGTGATCCAGAGAATTGGAAACGCTATCTTCGCGCCAGACGCCAAGAGCTTCAAATCCTGAGCATGCTGCAGATAGAGCCCGACGATTCCTGGCAGGCACCGGATGCGAGCGGTAAGCCGGCCCTGTACCGCCGCTACGCTGCCTCCGAAAGCCTTGACAAGGCTGATTCTGCCACCCTCGTTGCCCCTGCGGGGAAAAAAGAGTAAAAAAAGCACACCAAAAACTCTTTTCCGCTTGCAAAAGCCGAAAAAAAATGCAATATAGAAAGAAATCCACAGAGAAGTGGCAACAACTTTACTGACGTTATGAGTACTCCCGTTCCTCCCGCAGCCCCGCGCCCCGTGGCTCCTGTTCCTCCCGCAGCTCCGCGTCCCGTCGCGCCCGCGGCGCCCACCGCGCCTGTCGCCCCGCGTCCCGTTGCACCCGTCGCTCCCGGTGCTCCTGCTCGCCCCATGCCCCCGCGCCCCGCTGCCCCCACCGCTCCTGTGGCCCCCAAGGCGCCCACCGCGCCGACGGCTCCCCGCCTGACCCCCACCGTGCCGCTGGGTGCCCCCGCCGCGCCCAAGGCTCCCGGTCTGCGTCCCGCAGCTCCCGCCGCCCCTGCGGCTCCCGCCGCCCCTGCGGCTCCCGCCGCTCCCAAGGCTCCCGTGGCTCCTGCCGCCCCCGCGGCGACAGTTCCCGTGGCCAAGCCCGCAGCCCCTGCAGCTCCCGCTGCCGCTCCTGCCCCTGCTCCCGCCGCCACGGCTGCCATGCCCGCCGCCACCGTTCCCGTGGCCAAGCCCACGAAGCCCGCAGCCTCCAAGCCCGTGAAGCCCGCCGGCTTCACCAAGCCTGCCGGTTTCTCCAAGCCCGCCGCTCAGGAGCTGGACGAGGAGGATGAGAAGCCCACGCACAACGCTATTTGGGCCATCGTCGGCATTGCCATCGTTGTGATTCTCTTCGGTCTGTACCAGCAGTACAAGATTGACCAGACCATGGCCCGCCACACCGAGCCCGTGCTCGGCTGGCCCGCCACGGGTGATGACAGCGGTTCTGCGGATACCTCTTCTTCCTCTGATGATGAGGATAGCTCTTCCTCCGCTTCCTCCGACGAGGAATCCGAGGACGACGAATAAAGATTGAACGCGGGGCGCCCGCCCTGCATCCTATCTTCATTATGGCAGAACAGATTACCGACAGCGCGTTTGAAGCCGAGGTCCTGCAGTCTCCCCTCCCCGTGATGGTGGATTTCTGGGCGACATGGTGCGGCCCCTGCAAAATGATTGCCCCCATCGTAGACCAGATCGCCGTGGAGACCGCCGGCAAGGCCAAAGTCTTCAAGGCAAATGTGGACGATGCAGGCTGCAAGGAGCTTGCCACCCGCTTCAACATTCGTTCCATCCCCACCCTGCTCTTCTTCAAGGACGGGGAGCTGAAAGACACCATCGTCGGTGCCACCTCCAAGGACAACATCATGGCGCGCCTCAACAAGCTCGCCTGATTACCCACGGCGCAAGTACACTTCAACGCCCGAAACTCCTCATGAGTTTCGGGCGTTATGCTGCACGGACAGCGCGACAAATGAGCAGTTTGTCGAACTGAATGTACGAAGTACGATGTACGATGT
>CALBJX010000009.1 GCA_937893015.1 uncultured Verrucomicrobiales bacterium
ACTTCGTACATCGTACATCGTACTTCGTACATTCAGTTCGACAAATCGCTCATTTATTTAATTCCTATAATGTAGGTATGAAATAGCTTGACAGGTCGCTCCGGCC
The DNA here is from genome assembly GCA_937893015.1 of uncultured Verrucomicrobiales bacterium. Lineage (GTDB taxonomy): Bacteria > Verrucomicrobiota > Verrucomicrobiia > Verrucomicrobiales > Akkermansiaceae > Akkermansia. Next base: position 107 of record CALBJX010000009.1, read on the forward strand.
TTGCTATTCTCCCTCCTGTATGAGTTTCCGCTCTCCTCTTGACCTCCGTTTGTATCTGGTGACCGATGCGCCCGAGCGTTGCCGCTACGGGCTGTTGGAAACAGTGAAGCGTGCGGTGCATGGCGGGGTGACAGTGGTGCAGTACCGCCGCGAGCACGCCGACTACGAGACGATGTTGCAGGAGGCTCGACCTTTGCGGGACTATCTGCGCTCGGTCGGGATACCCTTTATCGTGAACAACGAGGTGGAGTTGGCTCGTGAGCTGGAGGCGGACGGCATCCATGTGGGACAGGGGGATATGCCCGCTGCCGAAGTGCGCCGACTGGTAGGCGATAACATGCTCATCGGGCTCTCCGTGAGCAATGCGGAGGAGATGTGCGCCGTGGACCCCGCCATTGTGGATTATGTGGGCTGCGGCCCCGTGTTCAGCACGGCTACCAAGCCCGATGCCGCCCCCGCCGTGGGGATTGAAGGCTGGGCGGTGCTCTCCGCCCTTTCTCCCCTGCCTTTGGTGGCTATCGGCGGCATCAATGTTGAGCGCGCCTGCGCCATCCGCGCCGCAGGGCGTTGCGACGGCGTGGCGGTCGTCTCCGCTATTTGCGGTGCAGAAGACCCCGCCGCCGCTGCAGAACAACTTCTTTCCACCCAAATCTGAGTATGAACAACGATGATATTCGTGCAACGGCTTCTGCCGTGCTGGCGGCCATCCGCAGCAAGCATCCCCTCATTCTTTCCCTGACGAACAGCGTCGTGCAGCCCATCACCGCCAACATGCTGCTGGCGGTGGAGGCGTCGCCCGTCATGCTCTCCGATGCCGAGGAAGCCGCGGAGCTGCTGCGGCTCTGCGGCAATGGTCTGCTGGTGAATGTCGGCACGCTCTCCCGCGCGCAGGAGAATGTGATGCGCACCGCCGCCCGCACGGCGCATGAGCTGGGCATTCCGTGGGTGCTCGACCCCGTGGCGGTGGGTTTGCTCAGCTATCGCACCTCTTTCTGCGCCGAGCTGTTGACGTTGAAGCCGACGCTCATCCGCGGCAACGCGTCGGAGATTATGGCCTTGGCTGGCTTGGATGCCGCAGGGCGCGGCACGGACAGCACCATCGGCAGCGAGTCCGCCGTGGACGCCGCCCGCGACCTTGCTCGCCGCAGCGGTGCCGCCGTGCTGGTGACGGGCGAGACAGACTATGCCACGGACGGTGAGACGATCATCGCCATTCAGGGCGGGCACCCGCTCATGACCCGCGTCACGGGCGTGGGCTGCGCCATGGGGGCGCTCTGTGCCGCCTGTGTGGCTTGCGCGGAAACGCCGCTGGCGGGTGCCGTTGCCGCCTCCTTCATTCTCGGAGAAGCCGGAGCCCGCGCCGCCGCCATGGCTCCTCATCCCGGCTCATTTGCCGCAGTCCTGCTCGATGAGCTGGACGCACTGCAGCTATGAATGACGTTCCGTGTAGATAATAAGTGAGTTGCACTGCAGGGCGGGATTTCTCCTTGAAGTCCCGTCTTTTGTATGGTAGAATGCCCTAAATTCACCCTCACCACACTCTTTTAGGATGATGAGCAACTTCAAACTTCTCGCTGCGCTGATGGCTTTCGGTGTGACAGTGGCTTGCGCAGGCGAGCGCGAGACCTTCGACTTCGGCTGGAAATTCAAGTATTTCGGGCCGGAAGACCCTGCCATGCTGGGTTCCCACGCCACGGCGGATAACACGCAGGGCGGTCACTCCGCCGTGTTTGCCGTGGACGGCGATTCCCGGACCCGCTGGTGCGCCGATGATTACCACGAGGGCCACTATCTCTCCCTGCGCCCGGGCATTACGCCCAAAATCAAAGAAATCCGCATGGAATGGGAACAGCCCAATGACATGATTGTCCACGCGGAATACAAGGTGGACGGCGAAGAGCGGGTACAGGATATCATGGTGAATGGTGAGGCTTCCTCCGTGCTGCCCATCGGCGGGCACTATGTGAGTGAGCTGAAACTTTCCTTCTTCAACACCAACCCCGATTGCTGGGCGGGCGTGCGTGAAATCACCCTCATCGGGCAGAACGGCAGGAAAATTGACCTCCAGGTGGCGGCGGACCCCTATGCCCCCGCGCAGCCCGATTACAATGACCGTGGCGAGATGGTGCCCGGTGACAGCACGGATGCCCTCGCCAGACTGTATGGCGTGAAGAATGGTGTGCGCGGCTTTCGCACCGTGCAGTTGCCGCATGACTGGGCCATAGAGAGCCCCTTCCTTGCCAAAGAACCTAACGAAACAGGCAAGCTGCCGTGGAATGGTTGGGGCTGGTATCGCAAGGATTTCGCCGTGCCCGCGACCTTCGATGCCGAAACGGAGCGTTGGTATCTGGATTTTGACGGCGTGATGGCCAATCCCAAGGTTTTTGTGAACGGGGAGCTGGCGGGCGAATGGGCCTACGGCTACAACTCCTTCCGGGTGGATATCACACCTTTCCTGCGTCCCGGCAAGCGCAATCTCGTGGCGGTGATGGTGAGCAACCTGCCTCTCTCCACCCGCTGGTATCCCGGCGCGGGTATCTATCGTCATGTGTGGTTGGAGAAGACCACGCCCGTCCATCTCGCTCATTGGGGTGTGTATGTCACGACCCCCGAGATTTCGGCGGATAAGGCCGTGGTCAAGCTGGAGACGACTGTGGAAAATACGGGCAAGTTCCCCATGGCGGTGCAGGTGGAAAACAGCATCGGCCAATCGAACGCCGTTCCCGTGACCATCGAGGTGCCGGCGGGCGCGAGCGCCGTGGCTGTGCAGAGCATCGAGCTGCGGAATCCCACGCTTTGGAATACGGAGAACCCTCATCTCTACCGGGCCGAGACCAAGGTGACATCCGGCGGTGTGGCGCTGGATGCCGCCACGACGAGCTTCGGCGTGCGCCGCATTGAATGGAAGCCCGACGGCTTCTATCTCAATGGAGAGCGCGTGCAGCTCAAGGGCGTGTGCGAGCACCATGACCTTGGCGCACTGGGGGCTGCCTTCTATACCCGCGCCTACGAGCGCAAGATTGAAAAGCTTAAGGAGATGGGCTGCAACTCTATCCGTATGACGCACAACCCGCCCGCCCCCGAGGTGCTGGAGCTTTGCGACAAGCACGGCATGCTCGTGATTGACGAGATGTTTGACATATGGGAGATCCAGAAGGCCGACAAGGTGAACGGCTACCATGTCTACTGGCCCGCTTGGTGGAAGAAGGATGTGCGCAACTTTGCCCTGCGCGACCGCAACCACCCCTGCATCATCGCGTGGAGCGGCGGCAACGAGGTGCCCGAAATCACCTCCAAGCATGGTGTGCAGACCTGCGCCATGCTCCGCGAGGAGTTCCGCAAGTACGACACCACGCGCCCCTTCACCGTGGGCTGCAACTCCGAACAGGCCATGCGCAACGGCTTCTCGGAAGTCATGGATGTTTTCGGCTTCAACTACCGCCCGCAGTTCTACCCCGAGTTCAAGCAGCGCTACCCCGAGCAGGCCTTCTACGGCTCCGAGACGCAGAGCTGCATCGCCTCGCGCGACACCTACCTCTTCCCGCTGGTGCGCGATTGGAAGACCACCAAGGGCGATGCTGATTACAAGGTGAGCTCCTATGGCGTGTTTGCCCCGCATTGGGGCTACTGCCCCGACCTCGAGTTCTTTGCTCAGGACGTGAACCCCGAAGTGGCGGGTGAGTACGTGTGGACGGGCTTCGACTATCTCGGTGAGCCCACTCCCTACAACCTCGATAAGGCTAACGAGAACAACTTCCGCGACCTGTCTCCCGAGGATCGCAAGAAGGCTCTGGAAGAAATGCGTGCACGCGGTGAGTGCGCCCCCTGCCGCAGCTCCTTCTTCGGCATTCTCGACCTCGCGGGCTTCCCGAAGGACAACTATTACAACTTCCAGAGCCGCTGGCGTCCCGAGTACAAGCAGGCGCACATCCTGCCGCATTGGAACTGGAAAGGCCGCGAAGGGCAGGTGACCCCCGTCATGGTGTATTCCGCAGGTGATGAGGCGGAACTCTTCCTCAACGGCCGCAGCCTCGGCGTGCGTCGCAAGGGCGATGGCGAGCTCTTCGTCCAGAAATCCATCGCTCTGCCCAAAAACGGCTACCGCTTTGTGTGGGAGGATGTCGTCTACGAACCCGGCGAGCTGAAAGTCGTGGTGAAGAAGAACGGCAAGCCCTGGGCCTCCGCCAAGCGCGTGACGACGGGCGAGGCTACGCAGGTGACCGCCGTGGTGGACCGCAAGAAGATTGTGGGCGACGGGCGCGATCTCTCCTTCATCGAGCTCGCACTGCGCGATGAAAAGGGTAACGTGGTTCCCACGGACTGCCGCAAGGCAAGCTTCCGTATCAGCGGTCCCGCCAAGCTCATCGGCTTCTGCAACGGCGATCAGAACGACTGGACCTGCATGCAGAACAAGCGTCAGAAGTTCTTCAATGGGCGTCTCCTCGCCATCGTGCGCGGTGCCCGTGGCCGCAGCGGCGAGGTGAAGGTGCGCGTCTCTGCGGATGGTCTGCCCGACATCGAACTGCCGCTTACCATCATCCCCGCCACTCCCGAGCAGCTGAAACACTGACGAATTTTCAACGCCGCATCATCCCGCGTGTCATCTCACTATTGATAGCTATGTTCAGGAGCTTCTTTAACAAGGCGGATGATGCCGCCTCCCGCAAGGGCATCGGCTACGCCGTGACAACATCGTTGGCCGTCGGTGCGCTGGTGCCCATGTGCTTCCTCGCCGGCATGCTTTCCGCCGATGTGTCGGAAATCGTGCACCGCTCCGTAGCGCTGGTGCTCGCGGCAGTGTCCCTGCTGGTGCTGGCGCACGCCTTCCGCCTGCGTCTGCTGCTCTCCCTGCGCAGCGCCACCATGTTGAGCGTTGCGGTGCTGCTGCAGATGGTGCTGCATGTCTTCACCGTGCAGATGTGCGGCAAGGTGCCCGGCTACAGCCTGCCCGCGCAGACGCTGCTCTTCCTGCCCTATCTGCTCGCTCCCACCATCGTGGGTGTGATGGTCGGTCGCCGTCCCGGCAGCTACTCCGCCCTCTTCTGCACCACCTTCGGCCTCGCTCTCTTCCCCACGGGGTTCCCGTCCGAGATGCTGGCGGACTACATCATCATCAGCCTCGTGGGCGGCATCACCGTCGCGCAGTATGCGGGGCGCGTCCACAAGCGAGAGCAGGTGCTCCGCGCGGGTGTCATCTCTGCCGTGGCCGTCATGGTCTGCACCTTCACCCTCTTTGCCCTGCACGGCGTGGGCGTGGACCAGCCGCATGAGCTGGCAGCCTTCCGCAAGGGCTTCCACTTCGGCGGTTTCGCGGCAGAGGTCGGCGTGTGCTTCGGCATCAACTTTGTGCTGGCAGCGCTCATCGGCGGTCTCATGCCCGCGTTGGAGCGCCTGTTCAACATTTCCACACCCATCACCTGGCTGGAGTGGGCGGATATGAACCACCCCTTGCTCAAGAAGCTCCAGATTACCGCTCCCGGCACTTTCCACCACAGCCTTGTAGTGCAGCGCCTCGCAGAGAGCGCGGCAGAGGCCATCGGCGCCGATGTGACCCGCGCGGGCGTTTGCGGGCTCTACCACGACATCGGCAAAATCAGCAATCCGCAGTACTTTGCGGAGAATATCCGCGATTACACCAACAGCCCGCATAGCGAACTGACGCCTGAAGCCAGCGCACGCATCATCACCGCCCATGTGAGCGATGGCGTTGCACTTGCCACAGAACACGGGCTGAACCGCCGCATCGTGGCCGTCATTCGCGAGCACCACGGCGTCTCCACCGCCTACTTCTTCTACCGCAAGGCCATGGACCTCTATGAGGAGGCTAAAGACAAATTCGAGCAGGGACTTGCGGATACCTGCCCGGATGAGCCCGACAAGAGCATCTTCTCTTACAAGGGGCCCATCCCGCAGACCCGCGAAAGCGGCATCGTGAGCATGGCTGATGCCGTGGAAAGCGCCACCCGCTCCCTGCAACACCCCACGGAGGATGACATCCGCTCCATGATTGACGGCATCTTCAAAGGCCGCATTCTGGACGGACACCTCCAAGACAGCGGCCTGACCCTCGGTGAGATTGCCAAGATGAAGGAGTCCTTCTTCTCCACCATCCGCACCATGCACCACAACCGCATCGCCTACCCCAAGCCCAAGGAGGACGATGCAACCGCAAAACTGATTGAGCAGCACGCGGAGGACAAGGCGAAGGCATGAAACGCCACCTGAGAAGCGTGCTGCTGGTGCTGGCCTTCCTTGTCGGCGGCCTCTTCCACGAGACGCTCTCCGCATGGAACGCGTGGCTGCCCATCGGCATTGCGTTGATGCTGAGCATCTCCTTCATCGGGGTGGACGTGTCGAAACTACGTCCGCACCGCCTGCACCTTGCCATCGTGCTCGGTATCGAGGTAGCGGGGCTCGGCTCCTTTGCCCTCGCTCGCATGGCGGGCTATCCCGTGCTGGCGGAATCGCTGTATTACTGCGGCTGCGCCCCCGTGGCGGCAGCGGCTCCCGTCATCGTGCACCTGCTGCGCGGCAAGGTGGAGTTTATCACCATGGCGATGCTGCTCAGCCACGCCGTCTTCGCCGTGCTCACGCCTTTCATCCTGCCGCTGGTGGTGCATGAGCCGCAGCTCGGCTATGCGGAGTTCATGCTGCTCGTCGCCAAACAGATGGCGAGCATCCTTGCCGCTCCCGCCCTCATCTCCGTCGCCCTGCGCGTGCTCTACCCGCCCTGCCGGGCATGGTCCGCCAAACTCGGGGATGTCTCGCTCGGCATCTGGATATTCAACCTCACCATCATCTCCGCGGGCGGTGTCCACCGCCTCCTTCAGCTGGATGTCAGCGTATGGGAGATGCTGCCGATGGGGCTGGGTGCCGTGCTCATCTGCGCCTTCGGCTTCCTCGCGGGCTACCGCCTCGGCTACCCCGAGTACAAGCGCGAATGCTCGCAGGCACTCGGGCAGAAGAACACCATCCTCACGCTCTACATTGCCTCCCAGCCCTACGCCACCCCGCTGGCCTACCTCGGCCCCGTCTGCTACGTCTTCTGCCACAACTTCGCCAACGCCATCCAGCTCTCGCTGGCAGAGAAAGAAAGAGCGCAGCGCGACAAATAGGGATTTGTCGAACTGAATGTACGAAGTACGATGTACGATGTACGAAGTTTGAG
>CALBJX010000010.1 GCA_937893015.1 uncultured Verrucomicrobiales bacterium
TCCTTGTCCGCAAAGCGCACCACCTTGTCCTCGATGCTGGGGCAGTAGCGCGGGCCCGTGCCCTGAATCACGCCGCCGTAGAGCGGGCTGTATTGCAGATTGGCGCGGATGATGTCGTGCGTGGCGGCGTTCGTGTAGGTGATGCCGCAGGGCAGCTGGTCGCAGCGGAAATTGCTCTCCGCCCAGTGGTTGAGCGTGCAGTGCGGCTCGGCGGTGCGCGTCAGCTCGCGGCGGGAACGGGTGCTGAACAGGGGCGGCGGCTCGTCGCCCGGCTGGGATTCCAAGGAGGAAAAATCAATCGTGCTGCCCTTGATGCGGGGGCTTGTTCCCGTCTTGAAGCGGGAGAGGGGGAAGCCGAGGCGAGCCAGCGCGGCGGAGATGCCGCTGGGGGCGCAGCCGAGGCGCCCGCCGGGCAGGTGATCCATGCCGACGTGCAGCAGCCCGCGCATGAAGGTGCCGCTGCACAGCACCACGCTCTTGGCGCGGAATTTTTGGCCCCACGTGGTCGTCACCCCGACAACGCGGCCGGCCTCGACGATGATGTCATCCGCATCTCCTTGGAAGAGTTGCAGGTTTTCCGTGGTCTCCAGCACCCACTTCATACGGGTGCGGTAGGCGGTCTTATCGCATTGGGCGCGGGGGGCGCGCACGCTGGGTCCCTTCGCCATGTTGAGCATTCGGAACTGGATGGCGGTGGCATCCGTATTGAGGCCCATGGCACCGCCGAGGGCGTCGATTTCGCGCACGATGTGACCCTTCGCGAGCCCGCCGATGGCCGGGTTGCAGCTCATCTGCCCGATGGTGTCGAGATTGTGCGTGAGCAGGGCGACACGCCCGCCGAGGCGCACGGCGGCCAACGCGGCTTCAATACCCGCGTGCCCTGCCCCGATGACAAGCACATCAAACGCTGTGGCAATCTCAAACATGGTCACGTTTCCGTGCCGGGATAAGTACCACAACGACGGCATTTTGTCCAGAGGAAACGATGTGCAGGAGAGACAAATAGAACAAAAGCCCCCGAGCAGATGCACGATTGCAACAGCTCACCGAGCTTTTTCCGCCGCCGCCTCCGTTTTCTGCTTGCCTTGGTGCGCTCTGCTTGCTAGTATACGGATAACACAAGGACCTCTACGAACATGAAGTTTTTTCCCCTTCTGATTGCTGCCGCCGCCATGCTGGCAACCGCTCCTCTGTACGCCGCGCCCACCAAGCCCGCCGCTGACGACGTGGCCGACGAAGACGCCAACGCCCCCAAGACGGGTGTGCGTTTCGTCATCTGCTCACCGGATAACTCCCGCCTGCCCTCCCCCCTCTTCTACAAGAGCGGCAAAACCTCCTACAAGAGCGTGTCCATCAGCTCCCGCACCCCTTCCCCGCGCATCCGTCCCGAGGGCGGTGTCATCAATTTCTATGGTGAGGACCCCTCTGCCGTCGAAGCCGCCGCCAAGGCCGAGAAGAAGGAAGTGAAGCTGCCCGAGCCCGTGTTGAGCATTCCCGTGAGCGGCACCGGCAAGCAACTCTGCATCGTAGTCCCCTCCAAGGACCCCAAGACCAAGCCCCAGACTTTCTTCGCCAAGGAGAGTGCCTTCCCCAAAGGTGGCCTGCACATCATCAATTTCTCCTCCTATCCCCTGCGCATGTCCCTCTTCACCAAGCCGGACGGCTCCGACAAGAAGGACCAGGGTATCGGCGTCTTCCACCGCGACAAGGGCATCTGCGACGAAAACACGTGGTCCTTCAAGGGTGAACCCGGCGCGACCATGTCCTTCATCCTCGCCTTCAAGCCCAAGGATGCCAAGGAATTCCGCAATTTCAAGAGCTCCAAGTTCGTCGTCTCCGACAAGCAGTCCCAGATTAACGTGGTGGTGAAGGATCCTGCCCGCGACACGCTGAAGCTGCTGAGCATCCAGCTCACGGATGACAAGTAAGGGTTCATCGTTCCCGGAATCTCTCTGCTTTTCCCCATGGCGCTCGAACGACACACGGACGGCCCCCTTGCCGAACGCATCGCCCACATCGGCGACCAGTTTGCCATCAGCGGCACCTTCGAATATGGTGAGGAGCTGCGCAACGGCCACATCAACACCACCTACCGCGCCTGCTACCGCACGGAGGACGATCACCTCGACCGCTACATTCTCCAGCGCATCAACGACTACGTGTTCAAGGACCCCGCCGTCGTGATGCGCAATGTGGAGAAGGTGACGCGCCACATCTCATGGAAGCTCATGCGCCGCCGCAAGGATGCCGCGGGGCAAACGCTCCAGCTCTACCCCGCCCGCGGCGGCCGCAACTACATCTACCTGCCCGAATGCGGCGGCATGTGGCGTTGCTACAACAACATCGAGGACACCCACACCTACGACGTGGTGGAGAACACCCGCCA
>CALBJX010000011.1 GCA_937893015.1 uncultured Verrucomicrobiales bacterium
GCAGCCGCGCCTCAATTTGACTTCGTACATCGTAAATCGTACATCCCTACAAATCGCTCATTGTTCGAATCGCATTATGGGATGGCAACGATTTGTCATTCAACAAGAAGGGCGACCCCGCAGGGTCGCCCTTCGACATATCGTTCTGCTCCGGCGGAACGCCTTACTTGGCTTCCTTTGCGGTGTCTGCCTTGCGGTCGGGAGCCGTGTTGTAGAAGTAGGGGACGAGCTTCTCCACAAGCTCGTTCTGGAGCTCGGGGGCGTACACCGTCTTAAGGAGGTGAGCCATGGCGACCGCATCGCGGAAGTTGGCGGGAGCGGCGGCCCACTGAGCCTTCGTGCAGGGCTTGTCAGCCTTCTTGGTGTAGTCGGCCACATCGGGCATGCCCCAGAGAAGGTTCATGGCGCGCACCATGGCATCCGTGGGCAACTCGGCGGCGGCACCATGGGTGCTGACGACGCACTGGCAGAAGTTGTCGATGGCGCTCTCCGCGTCCTTCAGCTGGTCGGCGGGGATGGCGGAGCCGTCCGTCGGGAGCTTGGCGGCGTAGGAGCGGGCAAGCGCATAGCGCAGCCAGCCGTAAAGCTCGGTGTTGATGCCCTTGCCGACCTTCTTGTCCTTGAGCAGCTCGACGATGGCCTTCTTGTTGTCGTCCACCTTCGTGGGATTCGCGACGATGTCTGCCACCAGAGCGGCCACAGCCACACGGGCGGCGTCATTAGCCGTCATGTTGGCGGGGGGATTGGCGGCGAGCTTATGAACGCCCTCCCAGTCCTGCATGCGCACCGCGCAGGAGATTTCATTCACCGCAGCGATGGTGACGGGGCTGCCGGGCAGACCGGCAAAGTTGGCGTACTTGGCCTTGACGGCGGCGAACTGCTTGCGGGCGGCGGCGAGGTCGCTCTCACGATAGGTATTGAGGGCAGCGGCCAGCTCGGCGGGCGTCTGGATGTAGAACAGAGCCTTGCAGGAGGAGACGGGCACCTCCAGCTCCTGATCCGTACCCTTCTGGGTGAAGTAGAACTTGTCGTTGCCGTCGGAGCGGTTGATGACGAGTTCCTGCGGCTTGGACGTGGAGGGGAGCAGCACATAGGCACGCAGTTTGGCACCCGCATCCGCCGCCTCCTGAGCCCCCGCAAAGGAGGCACAGGAAAGCGCGGCAACTGCCAACCCGATGAGATGAAGTGATTTCATTGTCGTATCTGTGGGTTGAGGTTACTTTACTTCTTCTGGAGTTTACGCTGGAAGTCCTTGCCTTCCTTGTCTTCCTTCTGCACGGCGGCATCGGCGGCATAGCCGGCGAGGTCTGCCTTGACCTTGTTGAACTCGTCACGTTCGGCGGGCGTGAGCTTGGCTTCAATGCCGCCCTTGACGACGAGGTCAACATACTTCTGACCCGTGGTCCAGGCCGTCCAGCGGTCGGAGGCCTTGAAGTTGCCCTTCAGGCGGTCGCCCGTGGCGGGGTTGTTGCGCTTCCACATGATTTCCATCATGGCCTTGCACGCAGGCGCAGAGTAGAGGATCTGCCCCTTGTTCTGGTTGTAGATGTTCATGTAGGTGAGCAGGGCGTTCTTGTCGTCGCCGCTCTTAGCATAGGCTTCGCCGAGCATAATCATGACGGCGAGCTTATCTCGCTTGTCGCCGCGGTTTTGGATGTAGGCGGAGGCGGACTTCACGGCAGAGGCGTAGTCGCCCGTGCGCATGTACATCTTGGTGAGGCCGACGAGGGCGGGGCCGACCACGTTCGGATCGTTGGAGGCGACCACCTTGTTGTAGAGCTCTTCGGCGGTCTTCTGCTGCGTGCTGTCCTTGGAGAACGCGAGGGCGTTGGCCTTGCCGAGCACGGAGGCGGACACGAGGTCGGCTTCCTTGTTGCGCTCGATGACGGCATCGTAGTAGGAGACGGCGAGGTTGATTTCATCCTGCTTGGCGGAGGGATCCTCGAAGCGGCCGACGTAGTTCACGAGGTAGTCACCCACGTTGACGCAGATGAAGCTCGTGAGATCCGCAGGCTTGAAGGTGTTGGTCATCTCGCGGAAAGTCTTCTCGATGTCATTCTGCAACGCAGATTTGGCCTCGGGGTTGTCCTTGAGCGCACCGAGAGCAGTGTTCATGGAGTTGATGAGGGCCATGCGGAAGATAGCGCGGGCATACTTGTCCTCCGGGCTGATGCCGGGGAAGTTGTTGAAGTGCTCGCCCTTCTCCTCCAGCGTGAGTTCCTTGTCGAGGTACTTCTTGTTACCCGTGACATAGGCTTCCACGTAGGTGTTGATGGTCTTTTCGAGCTCGGGGTTGGCCGTCTCGTGCTCCAGTGCGTAGGTGGCTTCGCGGGCGATGATGTCGCGAGCGAGCTGCGTGGTCTTCTCAAAGCTGTCCTTATCGCTCACGCGGCCCAGTTCCAGAGAAACCTCCTGCAGGGAGAAGGCGTTGCCGGGGGCATCAGACTCCGCCCAGAAGCGCTCGGCGAAGCCCTTCACGCGGGCCATGCGGGCTTCCTCGCTCTCGCCGGCACGCTCGATTTCGGGCGTGTAGCAGCCGAGCCAGTAGAGGGCGTTGGCGGCGGTGGTCTTACCCTTGCCGTCCTTGAGCTTCAGCGCGGCATCGGCGCAATTTTCGAGAGCGACGATACCCTTGTCCTTGATGGTCTCATCCTTGCCGTTGATGATGATGCTGCCCGTGAGCAGTTCGGCATTGGGATAGAGGTCGGTCTCCTTCCAATTCTCCGTGATGACGGCAAGCAGGGAGAGAGCGCGTTCCTGCAGCTTCTCGGCAGCGGCTTCATCCGTGGTGAGGGCGGCCTGCTTGAGCAGCACGTCCACCGCGTTGTAGTACGCATTGGGAGCGAGAGCGTTCTCCTTGAGGTCGAGGGAGGGATGCGCGGTCTTGTACTCCTCGAACACGGCGAGAGCCTTGTCGTAGTTCTTGGTGTCTGTCGAGGCACCGAGCTTGGCGAGGGCGTCCATGATGAAGAAGTAGGCCTGGCCGGAGAGCTTGGCCACCTCTTCCTCCTTCAGGGAGTTCTTCTCCTTGCCGGCGACGAGATTGCCGCCCTTGAGCAGCGCGTTGCCCGCTTCCACCACCTTGGCGTATTCCTTCATCTTGTAGAAGGCGGACAGGGTGTAGAACTGGGACAGCACGTAGCACTTGTGGGTGACATCGGAGCCGTAGGACTGCATGACTTCCTGAGCCACACCTTCCACTTCCTCCCACTTCTGGTCCTTGACGAGGCGGGCGAGCTTGTTGAACGCGATGTTCTTGCCGCGGTCGCCCATATCCGCGCCGTCGAGCATCTGCTCGAAGTTGGCGCCGGCGGCCTCATCACCCGTGGCGTAGGAGAGCTGCGCCAGCTGGAAGATGTTGTCGTTCTTCATGGGCTTCACGCCGTCCTTGGTCTTGTTTTGGAGGTCGCGGTAGCGGTCGAAGAGGATCTGGTAGCCGGCCTTACCGAGGCGGTTGGAGCCCATGGCGATGGCGGTGTTGGCCGTGGAGAGGATGGCGAAAGCTTCAAGGTTCATCTTGTCTTCCGCAATCTTCTTGTAGGATTCGCCGAGCTTGTCGAAGGAGTCCTTGGTGAGCTTGTTGCCCGTGCCGCGGTCCACGATGGGCTTGGTGTACTTGCCGAGGGCCTTGCTCATGGTGGCGATGTCCGCGCGGACATCAGCCACATCGGGCACAAGGCCGAAGAGTGTGTTGGCGGAGCGCACGGCCTCCTGAGCGACTTCCATGTCCCCGTCCTTGAGCGCCGTGTCCGCAAGGCGGGTGGCGCGGATGCCGTAGTTGAGGAACTTGTTGGCGCTGCGACCGGAGCGGGAGGGCTCCAGCTTGTAGCTGGCGGGGCTGGCACCGATAATCTTGTGCACCCAACCGACGTTCTTCGGGTCCTTCATGGCCACGTTGATGATGGTGGCAAGCCCGTTCATGGCCATTTCATCCGGCACCTTGCCCTTCACCGTGCGGGAGAGGTCGAGGTACTGGCTGGCTTTCTGGAAGTCAGGCGTGGGCTTGAGGAGGTTGGCCTGCAGCAGCAGGAAGCAAATCTGGCCGTCGAGCTTCTGAGCCTTCTCCGTCTGGCTCACCTTGCCCTTCTGGAGCATGCCGAGGTATTCCTCCAGCAGGGTGATGGCTTCATCAAACTTGGCGGGGTCGCCGGGCTTGGCGGGGCTGTTGGGCTTTTCTTCTTCGCCCGCGCCCTGCTGATAGCGGCAGTAGCCCATCTGGAATACCACGTTGGAGAGCATCGGGGAGATGCCTTCCGGCTGGTCCTTGCGGTTTTCCTTAACGGCGGCCTGCAGGGCGGGGTCCTGCCAGCGCTTGTCCTCGCGGAAAGCCTTGTAGGCTTCAAAGGCCTTTTCGTAGTCCTTAGCCTTGAAGTAGATGGCGCCCTTTTCCCATGCGTAGAAGGGGAGCACCCAACCGAACTGCGCGGACACGGCGTTCTTCTTGCTGAACTCGGTCAGCACCTTGTCGCAGAGCGTGATAGCGTCTTCCGTCTTGCCGGCAGCGGAGAGCTGCTTGACCTGCGCAAGGGACCCGATGGGATCCACGGCGGCCTGACAGACCATCGGCACGGTGAGCGCCATGGCGGCCAGCACGGAAGCGGTCTTGGTGAATTGAGTCATATGAACTGAAATGAGGGGGTGAATGGTGGGGGAGGAAAGATTTTCGGGACATACCCGAAAAAAAGGAGGGGAGCTTACGGAGGATGTCCGTTAGGCTCCCCTCTCTGAGTTCGGGGTCTGCCGGTTTATTCGGAAGCCGTGTTCAGACCGACCGTGTGGATGTCGGCCTCCGCGAGGGCGGCCATCACGTCCACGACGCGCTGATGGGGGGCATTGGGGTCACCGGTCACCATCACGATGGGAGTGGTATCGGCGGCCTGGGCCTGATCATGCAGCTGCTTGAGGTTTTCCACGAGAGTCTCCATGTTGCGCTGCTCGTGATAGGAGTTGGTGCCGGGCTTGGCGCTCGGGTCGTAGGGCACGCCCACGGGCATGTCGCCGTTCCAGAGCACGGAGCCGTCACCCTTCACCATGATGCGGCCGGGCTCCAGAGGAGGAGGCGTGCCGCCGCTGGCAGCGTTACCGGGGATGCTCACATCGAGCTTCTTTTCGCTCACCAGAGAGGTGGCCACAAGGAAGTAGATGAGCAGAAGGAAGCAGCAGTCAATCATCGACGAGATGTTCATCTCGGGATCTCCCTGCTCCTCCGTCACGATTTTCTTATGTCTTGCCATGGTCGGAATCGATAAGATAAGGGGTTTACATCTTGGCCGGCAGGGTGCCGAACACCATGTTGGTGACGCCTGCGGCAGCCGCACAACGAATGGCGGTGGCGGTGCGTTCCCAGGGGGTATCCTGGTCGCCGCGCAGGTAAATACGGATAGCCTTTTCCTCCAGATTGCGGCTCTTCATGACCTCTTTCTGCTGCGTGATGAAATCCGTCAGCAGCTGAACCTGATCAATGGAGTAGCCCGTGTCCTTGGTGCCGTCGGACACACCGAACACCGTACCGGGGGAGTAGTGCTTATTGTACTGTTCGCGGGCTTTATCGCCCATCTTGTCGGGGTCGGCAAAGATGTTGACAACGATACAGCCGTTGGCATCCTTGAGGTCGGAGCAGGAAACAGCGTTGGGCATGTTCACGCTCGGGTCCTTGGACACCGTGAGTGCCGTTGCATTCACCACGAAGAAAATCAGCAACAGGAAGCAGCAGTCAATCATGGGAGACATGTTCACGTCGCCCTTGACCTCCTCCTGAGGTTTCATTTTTTTCTTGCTCATGTGAATGAAGAAAAGTTGGGGTGCTGCCTGCCCTGCTTAGGTCGGATGTCAGTTGCGCTGCACATCCCCCGCTCGGGCAGGCCCGGTGGCGGCAGGCTTAGGCGTCAGCCTGCTCCTCTTCGTATTCCTCTTCGACCTCTTCGTCGTCGCCGTCAAGACCCTCGGGGATGCGGGCCAGCTGGGCTTCGGCGTTGATGACGTTGATGGAGGTGTTCACCATTTCTTCGATGGCGTTCACGCATTCGGCTTCACGAGCCTGCGCGGACTTCTTGAGGAAGAAGAAGGCGGGAAGAGCGATAATGGAGATAATCAGACCCCAGAAGGTGGTGAGCAGAGCCACGGAGATGGAACCTGCGAGCTGGGCGGGGTCAGCCTGGCCGGATTCAGCCAGAATGGCGAAGGCGCCCACCATGCCCTGCACCGTACCGAACAGGCCGATGGAAGGAGCGATGGAGCCGGAGAGGGCGAGCATGTCCACGAACTTCATCATCTGCGGGCGTTCGTTGGCGGTGAAGTCAGCGATGGCGTCCTCGATGCCGTCCTTGCCGAGGTCCTCGGGGCGGTTAGCGTCGATGTTGGGCAGAGCGTAAGCCACGAGGCGGCCGAGGTAGGTCGGGCTCTCGGTAGCGAGCTTGATGGCGGACTGCACACGGCACTCGTTCATGAGGGCGATGAGCTGATCGCGGAGAACGGCGGGGCAGAACTTATCCTTCTTGAGCTGAGCCATGCAGATGAACACAAGGAACAGCGTCACGGCGAGGAGCACCACGAGGGGAATCATGGTCCAACCACCATCAATCACCCACTTGTCGAGCATCGTCTTCTGCTGGGCACCGCCGCCGGCGGCTTCTTCCTGAGCAAAAGCAGAGGTGGACAGAGCGAACACAGCCGTCATCCCCAGAGAGAGGGCGCGGAGACCGAAACGTGTAATCATCGTTTTCATAGTAGAATTCAGATAAAGCAGAATTGACAGTACCTTTTTACTCAAATTCCCCTCCCTTGGCAAGCATGTTTTTCGAGAATTCGCACTTTATCGAAAAAAAACACCGCGACATGCGGAGGAGTGAGGGAAAATTCGGATTTGTAGGGATGTACGAAGTACGATGTACGATGTACGAAGTCAAATTGAGGC
>CALBJX010000012.1 GCA_937893015.1 uncultured Verrucomicrobiales bacterium
TCGCCACGGAGAACGATGCCATGAACGGCGTGTGCATGCTCCTGCTCCACCAGCTGACGGGTCAGGCCGCCTGCTTCTCCGACATCCGCACCTACTGGTCCCCCGAGTCCGTCAAGCGTGTCACGGGTCACACCATGGAGGGTCATGCCGCCAACGGCATCATGCACCTCATCAACTCCGGCTCCACGGCTCTGGACGGCAACATGTTCTCCACGGGTGCCGACGGCAAGCCCTGCATGAAGAAGACGGGCGAGGTGACGCAGGCCGACATCGACGCCATGATGGACAACTCCTGCTGGTGCCCCGCCAACCGCGAATACTTCCGCGGCGGCGGCTACTCCCTGCACTTCGTCTCCAAGGGTGATGTGCCCGTGACGATGATTCGCATGAACCTCGTGAAGGGTCAGGGCCCCGTGCTCGTGATTGCCGAAGGCCACACCTGCTCTCTGCCCGAGGACGTGAACAAGGTGCTCGATGAGCGCACGGACCCCGGTTGGCCCACCACGTGGTTCGCCCCCCGTCTCACGGGCAAGGGTGCCTTCACGGATGTGTACTCCGTCATGGCCAACATGGGCGCCAACCATGGTGCCTGGACCTACGGCCACATCGGTGCCGACATCATCACGCTGGCTTCCATGCTCCGCATCCCCGTGTACGCCCACAACGTGCCCGAAGACAAGATTTACCGCCCCGCCGCGTGGAATCTCTTCGGCACCGCCGACCCCGAGGGCGCCGACTTCCGCGCCTGCAAGAACTTCGGCCCCATCTACGGCAAGTACAACGGCTGAGGATGAATTACAACTTACAATTGACAAATGACAAATTGTAAGTTCGGGCGGCCAAGCCGCCGATGAAAAAGCCCGGTCTGACCGCAAGGTCAGACCGGGTTTTTCGGTATGCAGAGGAGTGGAGCCGCTCCTGTCATTCGGCTATCGTGTTACCATCCGCCGCCGAGGGCGGTGCAGAGCTTGGCCAGCGCGATGCGGATGTTCTGGCGGGTGTTGATGATGTTCAGCTCGGCGGAGAGCCACTGGTTCTGCGCGGAGGCGACGTTGAGGAAGTCGCACTCGCCGGCGTTGTAGCGGCGCAGGGAGAGCTCGGCGGCCTGTTTGTTGGCATCGCGGGAGGCTTCGTACTCGGGGAGCTGGTTAGTCATCTGGGCGTAGGTGATGAGGTTGTCCTCCACATCGGCGAAGGCGGCGAGCACAGTCTTGCGGTAGTTCTCCGCGGCGGCGCGGTCCGCCATGCGGGCCTGATTCAGATACTCATGGTAGAAATTCTTGTTGAGCGCCTGATGGGCGACGGAACCCGCGAGGCTCCACTTGGTGCTCTGCCAGAAGCCCGCGAAATCCGTGTGCGCGCTCCCGGTTGTCGAACCCGTGAGGGAGACGGAGGGGAACATGGAGGCAATCTCCACGCCGATATTGGCGCAGGCAACGTGCAGTTCCTTCTCCGCGCGGATGACATCGGGACGGCGGCGCAGGAGCTCGGAGGGCAGCCCCACGGGCACACGCGGCACGAGGTTGTACACACTCGCGGAGGGCATGGTGAGGTGCACCTTGTCCACCGTGGTGCCGAGGAGCACGGCGAGCTTGTTCTCGTTGGTGCGGATGGCGGCCTCCAGCTGGGGGATGCGGGCCCGTGTGTTGGCGATGCTCGCGCGGGCCTCCGCGAGGTCGAGGGCACTCGCCATGCCGACACCATCCGCGGCCTTCTGCTCGGTGATGCGGTGGGTGCGCTCTTGGTATTCCAGCTGTTCCTTGGCAATGCGCAGGCCCTCCTTGGCGGAAATCCAGTTGAAGTAGCTCGTGGCAATGGAGGCGGCCAGCGCCGTGCGGGTGGCGTTGGCGGCGGCCTCCTGAGAGCCGACGGAGGCGACGGCGGCCTCGATGGAGCGGCGGGTCTTGCCCCAGACATCGGGCGACCAGGACATATTCAGCGCCCCGTTGAAGGTGCCATGGGAGGTGGATGTGTTGTAGTTGCCGCCGTTGGAGGCACCCGCGCTGAAGCCCACATTGGGCAACAGGTTGAGCTCGTTCTGGTGCAGGACGGACTGCGCCTTCTCGATGGCGATGGCCGCCGTCACGATGTCGGGGTTGTTGTCAAACCCCGTCTGAATGAGCATGGAAAGCTGCGGGTCGTTGAAACTCTGCCACCATGTCGCCAAATCCGCTTTGTCAGAAGCGGGCGGCAGGGCGTTTTTCCACGTCACGGGCAGGCCCAAATCCTTGGGCCCCATATAGTCCGGCCCGAACAGGCAGGAAGATAAGAGGAAAGGAGCAAGTAGAAGTGCGCGTTTCATATCAAATCAAAAATCTCAAATCACATATTTCTTATCACCAATCATTCGTGGTGCAGGGCGTCGATGGGGTCAAGCTTCGACGCCTTGTAGGCGGGGTACCAGCCGAAGATGATGCCGATGCCGCCCGCAATGGTGACGGCGGCGACCATGGCGGCGGGGTCGGTGGCGACGGGCCAGCCGTTCTGCGAGCTCACGAAGGAGGAGGCGAAGCGGCCGATGGCGATGCCGATGATACCGCCGATGGTGCAGAGCAGGATGGACTCCAGCAGGAACTGGAACATGATATCGCGCGGGCGGGCGCCCACGGCCATGCGCAGACCGATTTCGCGCGTGCGCTCCGTGACGGATACCATCATGATGTTCATGATGCCCACGCCGCCCACGATGAGGGAGATGAGCGCGACGGCAAGAAGGAGGGTGCTCATGGTTTCGCTGGTGCTGTTCACGGCGTCCGCGAACTCGCTGCGGGAGCGAAGATCAAAATCATCCTCCACGCCGGGCTCCAAGTGGTGCTGGCGGCGCAGGATGGGGGTCATGGCATCCATGGCGGCGCGCGCCTTGCTGCTGTCCTTGATGAGCGCGGTGACGGAATCCACTGTGCGCGTGCGCAGGGGGTGCGGCGCGTTGGTGTAGGGCTGCACGTCGCAGCCGGGGTAGAAGCTCACGGAGGAGGTGGGGAAGGTGGAGGTCGCGGAGGGTTTGCTGCCGTTCGCCGCGCCCGCCTTGCCCACCGCGGCGGAGCCCGAGGAGCCGACCAGACGCGTGCGCACGCTCGTCCACGGCAGGATGATGCAGTCGTCCTTGTCGCCCCACATATCCGAGCCCTTTTCGCCCAGTACGCCGATGACAGTGAACACCACATCCTTGATGCGGATATCCTGGCCGATGGGGTCCACACCCTTGTAGAGCTGCTTGGCGATGGTCTGCCCGATGAGGCAGACGCGGGCGGAGTCCTCCACCTGTGCCTTGGTGAAGGCGCTGCCTTTCACGACTTCCCAACCCTCAATGGCGAGGTAGTGCTCGTTGCCGCCCGTGATGGAGTTGGGGCTCCAGTTGGTGTTGCCGACGATAATTTGGCCGTTCGCCCGCACCACGGGGGAAGCGGCGGTGACGTACTCCGAACACTCGTCCATGAGCGCCTGCGCGTCCGTCGCCAGCAGGGAGGCCCGCCCGCCCATGCCGGAGCTGACGCCCGCCGTGCGGACGGAGGCGCCCGAGACAGTGACCGTGTTGGCGCCCATGGAGGCGATGCGCTGCGCAATCTGCTGTTTGGAGCCCTCGCCGATTTCGCGGATGGCGACCACGGCGGCGATGCCGACCACGATGCCGAGGATGGTGAGCGCGGCGCGCATGGGGTTTCGCACCAGCGCACGCAGACAGGTCAGAAAGAGGTTGGCGAATTTCATTTCTTGAGCGTGGCGGTGAGTTCATCGGAAACGCCTTCGAGGATGAGGCCGTCCGCCATGTTGATGGCGCGGTCGGTGAAGGCGGCGGTCTTGGGGTCGTGTGTCACGATGATGACAGTGATGCCCTGCTTGCGGTTGAGCTCGCGGAACATGTTCATCACCTCCACGGAGGTGGTGGAATCGAGGTTGCCCGTGGGTTCGTCCGCCAGCAGGATGCCGGGTTTGTTGATGAGCGAACGGGCGATGGCCACGCGCTGCTGCTGGCCGCCGGAGAGCTGGGCGGGGGTGTGGTGCATGCGCTCCTCCAGCCCCACGAGCTTGATGAGCTCCAGCGCACGCTCGCGGATTTTCGCCGTGGGCAGCGCGGGGTGGCGGTAGTAGGCGGGCATCATCACGTTCTCCAGCGCACTGGTGCGGGGCAGAAGATTAAAATTCTGGAAGACGAAGCCGATGCGCTCGTTGCGGAGCTTGGCGCGCTGGTTGGCGTTGAGCCCCGCCACGTTCTTGCCGTCAATCCAATACTCGCCGCCGCTGGGGTGGTCGAGACAGCCCAGAATGTTCATGAGCGTGGACTTGCCGCTGCCCGATGCCCCCGTGAGCGAGACAAACTCGCCGTCCCCGATGGTGAGCGAGATGCCCTTGAGCACGGGCAAATCAATCTCCCCGAGGTGGTAGACCTTCGTGATGTTTTTCAGCTCAATCATGAGCGTGATTGTCGTGAAGAGTTAGGCGCACAGGGAGGGAATCGTGATGAAGGCGGGCGGCGCGGGAGGCCCGCTCTGCTTGTTGGCCTGCCCCGCCTTGGGGGCGACCCCGCCCGTGGAACGCTTGCGGCGCTCGGGGAACTTGGGGCCGAAAAGGTTGTTGTTACCATCCTTGGAAGCGGCGGCCGGCGCGGCACTGGGGCGGAAGACGCCTGTCGCGACCTTGTCCTGCTCGCTGAGGCTGTCGCCCTCGGCGGGGGTCACGATGGTGCGGGTGCCGTCCGTTTCCCCGAGCATGACACGCACGGGGCGCACCTTGAGCTGCCCCGGCTGACTCGCATCGACCCACACGATGCCGCGGGCGGCATCATCGGCGCCGGGTTCCGGCATGGCCCCTTCCACCATATCCGGCGCGGGGCGGAAGGAGAGGGCGTCATTCGTCACCATGAACACGTCCTTCACCTCCTTGACGATGAAGTTCGCATTGGCGCTCATGTAGGGCAGCAGTTTGCGGTCGGGGTTCTCGATGTCGATTTCCACGATGTAGGTCACCACGTTGGAGGACATGGTGGCGTTCGGGCGAATCTTGTTCACCACGCCCGTGAAGTTCTCATTCGGCAGGGCATCCACCGTGTAGCGCACCTCCTGCCCGGGGTGCACCTTGGCGATGTCCGCCTCGTTCACGCTGGCCCAAATCTGCATGTGCGTGAGGTCGCGCGCCACGAGGAAGAGGGTCGAGGCGTTCATGCTGCTCACCACGGTCTGCCCCACGTTCACCTGGCGCACCACGATGGTGCCGTCCACGGGGGATTTGATGTGCGTGTACTCGCGGTTGCGGAGCTGGCTGGCAAGCTGCGCTTCCGCGCTCTGGAGCTGGGCTTCCGCGCTCTTGAGCTGCGCCTGCGCCTGCTCGAAATTGGCGGCGGCGGTTTCCGCGGCGGTCACATACTGGTCGTAGGACATCTGGGAGAGGGCATCGCCCACGCCGAGCTTCTTGGCGCGTTCGAGGTCGCGGTCGGCCTTGTTCTTGTTGGCCTGCGACTGGGAGATGGAGGCGTGCGCCTGGGCAATCTGTGCCTTGGCCTGCGCCACGGAGGCTTCTGCGCGGCGGATGTCGAGCTCCACGATGGTGTCGTCGATGCGGGCAAGAAGTTGGCCCTCCTTCACCTCGCTGCCGTAGTCCACGCGGCGGCCTTCGGTATCGACACCGAACTCCTTAATCTCGCCCGTCACCTGCGCGCCGACATCCACGAGCTCCTGCGGCTCCAGCGTGCCCGTGGCCTGCACCTTGCTCACGAAGTCCCCGCGTGTCACGGCAGTCGTCGTCAGCATGCCGGTGCTGTCTTCCTTTTTGTCGGAGAGAACATACCAAGCAGCACCGCCGACCAGCACGGCCAGCACCAAGGCCCAAGTAAAAAAAGTTTTCACGGAACTCACTATAGTAAAATGTTGTAAAAAGTCAAGAATACGCGCGGTCATATACGCATATGCCTTGTTAAAGGGAACGCCGCGCCGCCCGATTTTTCTACACGGAAACGCGCTAGTTTGCACGAAACAGGTTGCATTTCGTGCCGACGGTGTTATGATGGTAGGGATGAAACGGCGTTCTCTTCTGGCTTTGTTGCTGGCGGCATCGGTCATGGTGTCGGGGGAGGGCTGTCGCCACACGAAAGAGGCAGCACCGCTGCCCAAGCGCCCCTATCCCGGGGTGAAGAATGCGCCCTACAGCATGCGCGGGCGCCATTTCCGCCCCCTGTCGGTGGAGGAGGCCCTGCGCTACACGGAGGTGGGGCAGGCGTCTTTTTATGAGGCCGGCGGCGGGATGACCGCCACGGGTGAGCGCCCCAAGCGCGGGGAGCTCTATGCGGCGCACCGCACCCTGCCGCTGCCCTGCACGGTGCGCATCACCAGCGTGAGCACGGGCAAGAGCTGCGTGGCGCGTGTCTGCGACCGCGGCCCCTTCCATATGCGCCGCGTCATCGATGTGAGCACCGCCGTGGCTCATGAGCTGGGTTTTGTCCGGTCGGGCGTCCACGAGGTGAAGATTGAGGTCCTCACCGTCGGCGACGGCCCTTATCAGCGAAAAGCCGGGGAGAACGAGTGAGGCGCCTCTTCGTGCGTCTGCCGCGTCACATTCGCTTGCATGTCGGCGGTCTATCTGGTACACTCCTCTCCGTACCATGGTCACGACCGAATATCCTTACGGGGAAGATTTTCCCATCCTGAAGATTGAGACAAAGCTGTGCCGCGCGGAGATTTCGCTCTACGGCGCACAGGTGCTGCGCTGGGCCCCCGCGGGGCAGAAGCCCGTCATCTACATGAGCCCCAAGGCCGTGTTCCGCAAGGGTAAGGCGTTGCGCGGCGGCATTCCGCTGTGCTGGCCGTGGTTCGGCAAGAACACGGAGGACGCCTCGCTGCCCTCCCACGGCCTCGCCCGCATCAGCACGTGGCAGGTCGGCTCCTGCGAGGAAGGGGAGGATGGCCGTGTGCGCCTGTTGCTGGCCCTGCCGCCCGAGCGCGAGCTCATGCCCAGCGGTGCCGTCGCCATGGAAATCGGCGATGAGCTCACCATCAGCCTGCTCACGCTGGACGTGCCCCGCACCATGCCCTTCTCCGCCGCCATGCACACCTACTTTGCCGTGAGCGACTACGAACAGGTGGCCGTCACGGGGCTGGAGGAATGCGCCTTCACCGAGTTTGCGGACGACGCCGTACCGCACCCGGAGGACCCGCTCATTCCCCTCGGCCACATCGACCGCATCTACCACCCCGTGCCCGAGAACGCGGAAATCACCCTGCATGACCCCGCGTGGGGCCGCAGTATCCGCATCTGCCGCGCTGCCAGCGGCTCCGCCGTGGTGTGGAACCCCGGTGCCGCGTTGGCTGCGGGCATGGGCGACCTCGGGGCAGGGGAGGAGCGCGGCTTCCTCGCCGTGGAGACGACGGTCGTACCCGCAGAAAACTGCATGCTGCGCTGCGGAGAGAAGCATGAGCTCACGACGCGTATCCAGGTGATTCCCATCGACTGATGTTCCGCTTCCTCAAAAAGTGCTGCCTGAAACTGCTGATGCTGCCGCTCGCCCTGGCGGTGGCAGTGCTGATTTGTTTCGGTGCGCTGGAGGCGTGGACAGGCAGCGTGGCGGGGCCGCATTGCCACGACTCCGTGGCGGATTGCCGCGCGGGGGATGTCGCCGTGGTGCTGGGGTGCACCCCCACCATCAAAGGCCGCCGCAACAAGTATTTCACAGGGCGCATGGATGCCGCCGCCGAGCTGTGGAAAAGCGGCAAGGTGCGCTGTTTCATCGTCTCGGGTGACAACAGCCAGAAGTACTACAACGAGCCGCGCTACATGACGGAAGCCCTCGTCTCCCGCGGTGTGCCGAGGGAGAAAATCGTGCCTGATTACGCGGGCCTGCGCACCTACGATTCCGTCGTCCGCGCCGAGCGCATTTTCGGGGCGGAGAAAATCACCTTCATCAGCCAGCCCGACCATGTGGAACGCGCCGTCACCATGGCGCGTGCATTGGGCATGGATGCAGAGGGGCTGGAGGCCCCCGACCATGTGAACCGCCGCGCCATTCGCCTGAAACAGTGGCTGCGTGAACGCGCCGCCCGCGTCGCGATGTTCTTCGATGTCGTGACGCACCACGAACCGCGCCACCTCGGCGAACGTATTGCGCTGCCCGAATAAATTTTACCCCCCCTCCCATCAAAAAATGTTTTCGCTTGTCACTTGCTCCGCGATGGCGGGGATTGCCGAATGGGTCTGCTGCCCCGGGGCGCTGACCCCGCCGCTGTACCGCACCTTGGCGAGCTGCCCCGTTGTCCACCGCTGGGCGGTGAGCGACCCGCACACGGCGGCATATTTTGCCCTGGGGCGCGTGCAGGCTACGGCGCGTCCCGTGGCGGTTGTGGCGGGCAGCGGCGCGGATGCCGCCGCCATGCTTCCCGCCGTGCAGGAGGCGTACTACGAGCGCCGCCCGCTGCTCGTCATCACCATGGCGGAGCTCAGCGACAACGGCGGTTCGGGTGCCCCGCAAGCCGTCGAGACGGAAAACCTCTTCGGGATCTTTGCCCCCACGCACACGTTGGAGCTGCCCTGCGCCGTCTCCGACCTGCCCGACTTCGCGGGTCTGCTCTCCGACGGTTTCCCCGTGCACCTGCACTTGCGGCTCAACAGCGAGGCGCTGCGCTGCCAAGGCGATTTCTCTGCTACGGAAGTGGGCGAAGCCCCCGCGCCGCCCGCCTTCCGCGGCTCGCTTGTGGCCCTCTCGCAGATGCTGCGTTTCCGCGCCGTGGAGGGGCTGGTGCTGATCATCGGCGCATTGGAACCCGCAGAGCAGGAGCCCGTTCTTTGGCTTGCGCAGACGCTCCGCGTGCCCGTGTTGGCGGAGGCCGCAAGCGGTCTGCGGGAGGAGCTCTCCCCCTACCTCCTGCACGATGCCGCCGCCATCCTGCGCTCCTGCCCGCCGCGCTTTGTGCTGCGCGTGGGCGATGTTCCGCGCGACCCCTTTTGGCAGGCTCTGGAGGACATGCCGCAGACGGAGGTCTTCTCCGTCACCCGCACGGGTTTCTCGGGGCTCAACCGCAAGAGCACAGTCATCGAGGGCGACCCCGAACAAATCATGAAGGCGCTCGGCGATGTGCCCACCATCGGCGACACGGAGCGCCTGCTGCCCCGCGCCCGCCACGCCGCGGGCCGCATGGAGGAAGAGGTGCTGTCCTCCCCCGAATCCGCCCCCGCCTTGGTGCGGGCGCTGTCCCACTACGCTGCGCTGGCCGATGTCGTCTGCCTCGGCAGCCCCACGGCGGCTGCGCTCTGGAACCGCTACGCACAGACGCAGATAGCCACCCTCTATGTGCGTGACCTCGCTGCCCGCAGCAGCGCGGGCGTGCTTGCCTCCTTCCTCGGCAATGCGGCGGATGCGCCGAGTGCCTTCTGCATGCTCGGCGACATCGCCCTGCTTCGCGACGCCGCCGCGCCCGCCGGCCTCCTGCACGAGCTGCCGGCGGGCAAGCGCATCATCGCCGTGCTCAGCAACGGCGGTGCGGGGCAGGCGCGCGAGGAAAGCGCGGAGGACATCGAGTGGGAACGCCTCATGATGCAGCCGCCCGCCATTTCCCTCGCAGATACGGCCGCCCTCTGGGGGGCGGAATACTACTCTGTCCGCAGTGAGGCCGATCTCGAAGTGCTGGACACCATCGAGGAGGGTGCCATCGCCCTGCTGGAGCTCATGCCTGAATAAGTTTTTCGTCCCGCCCGCCCCACCCCGTCCCGCCATGTATATCCCCACACAGGAAGAACGCTACCGCAAGGTTGCCACGCTCACCCTGCTGCTCTGCCTCGTTGTCCCGAGCGCGGTGGTCGCATGGTTGGCGGATGCAGGTGATGTGCTCTCTTGCTCCATGGCCTTCCTGCAACCGCCGGCACTGCTCTTTGATGCGCTCGGCTTCAACGCCACGGCGGCGCTCTGCTTTTCCGCCGTCATCCAGGCGCTGTTCTTTTGGCGTTTGGCGGTCAGCAAGCGGCTGACCGCCAAGCACAAGCTCACCATCGCCGTGACATGGGGCATGCTCACCGCCCTGCTGCTGCGCCTGCTCATCGCCTTCCTGCTGTGGCGGCAGCTCACGGGACACTAACCCCTTTTCCCCTATGTTCTACATCCTCCCCTCCCTCCTCACCCTGCTTCTGGCGGGTCTTGTGGCTCTTCTTGTGTATGCCCACCGCCGCCTGAACGCCGTCTGCGGGCAGAATGCCGCCCTGCAAAGCGACAAGGACGCCCTCACCCGCGAGCTCGCCGCGCAGCAGGAACGCCACGCCGCCGCCCTCGATGCGGAAGAACGCCGCCACAGGCAGGAACTGCGCCACGCCGACGACCGCCATGAGCTGGAGCTGGAAAACCTCCGCGGGCTCATGGCCAAAGACAAGCTGCATTACGACGAGCTCAAACAGAAACAGGAGGAACACTGGCAGGACAACCTGAAACAGCTCGAAGAACGCTTCAAAAACCTCGCGGGCGAAATCCTCTCCGGCAACTCCGCCAAGCTCAAGGACACCAACCGCGAACAGATGGAGGGCATCCTGAACCCCCTGCGCGAGCAGCTGGACAAGCTCGGCGCCGCCGTGCACGAGAGCAACAAGGAAACCGCAGGCGCCAAGGCCACGTTGGCGGAGCAGCTCAAGCAGCTCATGGACAAGACCGAGCACCTCGGGCAGGAAGCCCTCGCGCTCACACAGGCCCTGCGCGGGGATTCCAAGGCGCAGGGCGACTGGGGCGAGATGATTCTGGAAAAGATGCTGGAGCGCAGCGGTTTGGTGCGCGATGAGCACTACTTCCTCCAAGAGGACATCAAGGATGCCGACAACCGCCACTACCGCCCGGATGTGATTGTGCGCTTCCCGCGCGAGCGCAGCGTCATCATCGACTCCAAGGTCTCGCTCACCGCCTATGTGCAATATACCGCCGCCGCGGATGATGCCGAACGCGCCGCCGCGCTGAAAGCCCACCTCCTCTCCGTCAAAAAGCACATCGACGAGCTGGCGAAGAAGAACTACACCGCCTTGGTGAAGGAGAGCATCGGCTACGTGCTCATGTTCCTGCCCAACGAGGCCTCCTATATCGCCGCCGTGCAGGCGGACCCCGCCCTCACCACCTACGCGCTGGAGAACAACATTATCGTCGTGAGCCCCACCAACCTCGTGATGGCGCTCCAGCTTGCCCACAACCTGTGGCAGAACGAAGCCCAGCAGCAGAACGTGGAAAAGATTTTTGACCGCGCCACCCAGCTCTACGAGAAATTCCAAGGTTTTCAGCAGAGCTTTTTGGAAGTCGGCAACCGCATGCAGCAGGCCGTGAGCGCCTATGAGGAAGCCGACAAAAAGCTCTCCCGCGGCAACGGCAATTTTGTGCGCCAGGTGGAGATGCTCACCCGAATGGGCGTGACCCCCAACCCCAAGAAACGCCTCGTGCTGCAAGAGAGCGAGGAGGAAAATGAGGATTTGTAGGGATGTACGATTTACGATGTACGATGTACGAAGTCA
>CALBJX010000013.1 GCA_937893015.1 uncultured Verrucomicrobiales bacterium
ACGCCATCATCTCCGACGCGCTCAACCACGCCTCCATCATCGACGGCGTGCGCCTCTGCAAGGCTGCCCGCTACCGCTACGCCAACAACGACATGGCCGACCTCGAAGCCAAGCTCCAAGAGGCCAAGGCTAACGGCGCCCGCACCATCCTCATCTCCACGGACGGCGTGTTCTCCATGGACGGCATCGTCGCCTCCCTCGACAAGATTCACGCGCTGGCCGAGAAGTACGGCGCACTGGTGCACTTCGACGAGTCCCACGCCACGGGCGTGCTCGGCAAGCGCGGTCGCGGCACGCACGAGCATTGCGGCCTCTTCGGCAACATCGACATCACCACGGGTACCTTCGGTAAGGCTCTCGGCGGTGCTTCCGGCGGCTACATCTCCGCCAAGAAGGAAATCGTGGATGTCCTGCGCCAGAAGGCTCGCCCCTACCTCTTCTCCAACAGCGTGATGCCCGCCATCGCCGCCACCACCATCAAGGTGCTGGACATGCTGGAGGCCTCCACCGAGCTCACCGAGAAGGTGCAGCACAACGCCGCATACTTCCGCAAGGGCATGGAGCAGGTCGGCTTCAACCTCGCGGGTGCCGGCCACGCCATCGTGCCCGTCATGATCGGGGATGCCGCTCTCTCCCAGAAGATGAGCGACCGCCTGCTGGAGCTCGGCGTGTATGCCATGGGCTTCTTCTACCCCGTGGTGCCCAAGGAGCAGGCCCGTATCCGCACCCAGCTCTCCGCCGCCCACACGGAGGAGCAGCTCGACCGCGCCATCGAGGCCTTCGCCACCGCCGGCCGCGAGCTGGGGCTGGTGAAGTAAGGCTCTTCTTTCCTCTACAACAAACCCGGCCGGACGTCCGCGTCCGGCCGGGTTTTCTTGTTTGTACAAAAAAGCCGCTTGCCTTGCGGGCAAGCGGCCTGTATGTTTTTTTCGAGAAAGAATTTACTTCTTCTTGCAGCTCTTCTTAGCGCAAGCCTTCTTGGCGGGCTTGACGACCGTCTTGAAGGTGGAAGAGGGCTTGAAGGAGAGCGTGGTGGAAGCGGCAATCTTCATCGCAGCACCCGTCTGGGGGTTGCGGCCCGTGCGGGCAGCACGCGTCTTCATCTCAAAGGTGCCGAAGCCCACGAGCTGCACCTTTTCCTTCTTCACGGAATCGGTGATAGCACCGAGAACAGCGGAGAGAGCGGTCTCTGCGCACTTCTTGGAAGCACCTTCACCGAGCTTGGCCTGAATAGCGTCGACAAGTTGAGTCTTATTCATAGGCCTTCATGATAGCATGCCCCCACGGCTTTTCAAGCGCAAAAAGCGCAGAATCATGCGGTTTCCCGAAAAAAAGTTGATTTTTTTTCGCAAAAAAGGCCCGAAAACACCTCAGCAAGGCATTTTCGGGCGAAAAAGGGTGAAAAAGAGTGAGTTAGAGGAAAGCGCAGCGAGTAAGACAATGGAGGATTTGTCGGGATGTACGATTTACGATGTACGATGTACGAAGTCAAATTGAGGCGCGGCTGCGCCGCGCGGAATTTCAAAAACCTGTCTGACACAAGTGTCAGACAGGTTTCGTCATCCGGCGAGCGTAGCGAGCGGAACTCAAACTTCGTACATCGTACATCGTACTTCGTACATTCAGTTCGACAAACTGCTCATTTGTCTCTTCACCACGTGAATCGACAGATGGCTTCCTTCATCTCGCGCACGGCGGCCTCCAGCCCGATGAAGACGGCGCGGGAGATGAGGGTGTGGCCGATGTTGAGCTCGCTGAGGTGCGGCACGCGGTTGAGCTCGGCAAGGTTGCCGATTTGGATGCCGTGGCCCGCGTGCACTTCGATACCCAGCGCGTGGCCGCGCTCGGCGGCAGCAATGAGGCGTTCCGTCTCCGCGGCACGCTCGGCACCGAGGGTGTTGGCGAAGCGGCCCGTGTGGAGCTCCACCATGGGCGCACCGATGGCGGCGGCGGCTTCTATCTGCGCGAGGTCGGGGTCGATGAAGAGGGAGACGCGGCTGCCGTTGGCGGCAAGAGCCTGCACCATGGGGCGCAGCTCCTCCACGCGGGCGGCGACATCCAGCCCGCCTTCCGTCGTGATTTCCTGTCGGCGCTCAGGCACGAGGCAGATGTAGTCCGGCTTCAGGCGCAGGGCGAAGTCCAGCATCTCGGGCGTGGCCCCCATTTCGAGGTTGAGGGGCAACGGAATTTCTTGGCGCACGGCGAAAGCATCCGCATCCTGCATGTGGCGGCGGTCTTCGCGCACATGCAGGGTGATGGAGTCCGCCCCGCCCCGCAAGGCGGCTTGCGCCGCCTGCAAGGGAGAGGGCTCCGTGTTGTGGCTCTCAAGCATACCTGCGTAACGCGCCTGACGGAGCGTGGCCACGTGGTCGATATTAACGCCGAGGTGCATGATGGAATGAGGGGATTTGTGATAAGAAATATGTGATTTGAGATTTTTGATTTGGAAATCTCAAATCACATATTTCTTATCATCTATTCATCAGTGCAGGAAGTGGCGAGCCCCCGTGAACACCATGGCGATGCCGGCGGCATCGGCGGCGGCGATGACTTCTTCATCACGGATGGAGCCGCCGGGCTGGATGCAGGCGGTGGCACCCGCGTCGATGGCGGTCTGCAGACCATCCGCGAAGGGGAAGAGACCGTCGGAGGCAATCACGCTGCCCTTGAGGCTGAGACCGGCCTGACCGGCCTTCCACACGGCAATCTTGGCGGAGTCCACGCGGCTCATCTGGCCGGCGCCGATACCCAGCGTGCCGTTCTTGTCCGTGAAGACGATGGCGTTGGAGTGCACCTGCTTGCAGACGCGCCAGGCAAAGCGCATGGCCTCCAGCTCCTCGGCGGTGGGCACGCGCTTGGTGACGACCTTGCCTTCGAGATTGTCGAGGCCCATGGGCTCGTCGTCGCGCTTCATGGTCATCACGCCGCCGGGGGCGGTGCGGATCATGGGCAGCTTGCAGAACTCCTTCCACGCGTCCATGTCGAGGCGCATGATGCGGCAGTTCTTCTTCTTGGTGAGGATGGCGCGGGCCTCGGGCTCGTAGTCGGGGGCGATAATCACGTCCGTGAAGATGGCGCCGACGATGCGGGCGAGGGCTTCCGTCATCGGGCGGTTCATGACGATGACGCCGCCGAAGGGAGCCTGCGTATCCGTCTGGAAGGCGCGTTTCCACGCCTCCACGAGGTCTTCGTCATCCTGACCCACGCCGCAGGGGTTCGTGTGCTTGAGGATGGCCACCGTGGGGCGGCGGAAGTTCATGATGAGGGAGGCCGCGGCGTCGAGGTCGAGGATATTCGTGTAGGAGAGCTCCTTGCCCTGCAGCTGCGTGAAGATGGAATCGAAATTGCCGTAGAGCATGCTGGGCTGGTGGGGGTTGTCACCATAGCGCAGGCTCTGGGCGAAGGGCAGAGAGAGCGTGAAATTGTTCTTGGTGCTCTCCTCCGCACGATGGCCGAGGTAGTTGGAGATGGCGGAGTCGTAGGAGGAGGTGCGCATGAACACCTTGACGGCCAGCTTCTCGCGGGTGGAGAGGGTGGTGTTGCCGTTGTGGTTGGCCATTTCCTCCAGCACGGTGGCGTAGTCCGCGGGGTCGGACACGACGGTCACGCTGGCGTAGTTCTTGGCGGCGGAGCGCAGCATGGAGGGGCCGCCGATGTCAATCTTCTCGATGGCCTCGGCCAGCGTCACGCCTTCCTTGGCGATGGTCTCCTCGAAGGGGTAGAGGTTCACGCACACGAGGTCGATGGTGGGGATGTTGTTCTCCTTGGCCTGCTGCTGATGCTCCTCCAGATCGCGGCGCTGGAGCAAACCGCCGTGCACCTTGGGGTGCAGGGTCTTCACACGGCCGTCGAAGAGCTCGGGCGCCCCCGTGTAGTCGGAGATTTCGGTGACGGGCAGCCCCAGCTCCTTGAGGTAGCGGCAGGTGCCGCCCGTGGAGATGAGCTGAACATTCTGAGCCACAAGGCCCTTGGCGAAAACATCAAGCCCGGTCTTATCCGAAACGGACAGCAGGGCGCGTTCAATGCGTGCGGTTTCCATGTGTGTGATTGGGTTGCCCGCCGGAGGCGGTGCCGCAGCATACACCGAAACGCGCCGAAATGCAAGCCTAAACCATGCCTTGCGCGCGCAAGCGTGCGGAGAGCGCACGATGAGGGCGTGCATACAGAGTTCCGACTTGCCAAAATTCGCCTTTTCAGGTATGCTGAGGGGGTGAAGTTCCTTTCCTCTCTTCTTTCCCTTCTGCTTGTGCTGACGTATGTTATGCAGCCTGCGCAGGCATGGCAGCCCGTGCGCGAGAACGCGCCGGAGCCCGCCCGCGAGTTCCGCGCCGCGTGGGTGGCGACGGTGTTCAACCTCGACTGGCCCTCGCAGCCCGGTCTGTCCGCCGAACGCCAGAAGGCGGAGCTGCTGGGCATCATCCAACAGGCGCAGAAGCTGCATCTCAACGCGCTGATGTTGCAGGTGCGCCCCTGCTCGGATGCCTTCTACCGCTCCGGCATCGAGCCGTGGAGCTACTGGCTCTCGGGCCCCGGCAAGGACCCCGGCTATGACCCCCTCGCCTTCGCCTGCGCGGAGGCGCACAAGCGCGGCATCGAAATCCACGCGTGGTTCAACCCCTTCCGCGCCACCGCCAGCGGCAAGCCCGTGGGCAGCGGGCACATCTCGCAGCGCAAGGGGCACCTCATCAAAAAGGCAGGCGGTACCACCATCCTGAACCCGAGCGCGGGGGAATCCCAGGCCCATGTGATGAAGGTCATCTGCGATGTCGTGCGCCGCTATGACATCGACGGCGTGCATCTCGACGACTACTTTTACCCCTACCCGCCCAACCACAACATCGCGGACGGCAAAAGCCCCGCACAGCGCCGCGCCGCCATCGATGGCTTCGTGAGCAGTCTCTACCGCAACGTGAAGAGCATCAAGCCCTACGTGCGTGTGGGCATCTCCCCCTTCGGCATCTGGCAACCGGGCTACCCGAGCGGTGTGCAGGGCGGCGTGAACGCCTATGAACACCTTGCCTGTGATGCCCGCAAATGGTTGGCCAACGGCTGGGTGGACTACCTCTCCCCGCAGCTCTATTGGCGTTGCGAAGGCCCGCAGAGCTTCCCCGCCCTCATGCAGTGGTGGAGCAGCATCAACCCCTCCCGCCCCGTCTGGCCGGGCATCGCCTCCGTGCGCATCAACAGCAGCGAGGACCCCGGCCGCCCCGCCTCCGAAATCGGGCGCCAGATTGACTACTCACGCAAGCTCGCCCGCCAGAGCGCAGGGCAGCTGTACTGGAGCTGGAAGTCGCTGGGCACCAACCGCGGCGGCGTGCAGGCCGAGCTCGCCAAACGCTACACGGGGCTGGCCGTGCCCCCCGCCATGCCGTGGAGCAGCAACGTGCGCCCCAACATGCCGCAGGCACAGGTGCAGGGCAACACCCTCGTGTGGAACAACGACGGCACCGCCCGCAAGTTTGTGGTGCAGGTGGGCAAGGGGCGGCAGTGGCACACCTTCGCCATCCTGCCCGGCAACGTGACGCGCCTTCCCCTGCCGCCCGCCGTGCTCGGCTCCTGCGACCGCATCGCCGTGCGCCCCGTGTCGGGCAGCGGCCTGAGCGGTGCGCCCGCCGTGCTTGCCCGATGACGGTTCATCATGATATCCGTTAGACTGTCTCACCCGATGACCGACGTCTGCCAGCCCTGTGAGGAGAACCCGCGTTTCCTGCGCGAGCAGCTCCTCACCTACCTCGGCAACAAACGCGCCCTGCTCGGCAGCATCGGGGAGGC
This sequence comes from uncultured Verrucomicrobiales bacterium, assembly GCA_937893015.1. GTDB lineage: Bacteria > Verrucomicrobiota > Verrucomicrobiia > Verrucomicrobiales > Akkermansiaceae > Akkermansia. Next base: position 5,773 of record CALBJX010000013.1, read on the forward strand.
GGTCTGTGCCGTGCGGCAACGCCTCGGCGGCCGCCGTCTGGCAGCGGCGGATCTGTTTGCGGGCTCGGGGGTGGTCACCCGCTTCCTGAAACAGCACAGCGAGCTTCTTGTCACCAACGACACGGAGGATTACGTGCGCGTGCTCAACACCTGCTACACCGCCAACATGAACGCGGAGAAGCAAGCGGAGATTGCCGGCGTGTATCACGAGCTGACGGATAGACTGGCACACGAGTGCCGCCCGGGCTTCATCACAGAGCTTTACGCCCCGCAGGATGACGCCGCCATCACCCGCGACGACCGCGCCTTCTACACCCGCCGCAATGCCCTGTATTTGGACACGGCGCGTTCCCTCATCGCAGAGCTGCCCGAGAACATGCAAGCCTTCTTCCTCGCCCCGCTGCTGACACAGGCCTCCGTCCACACCAACACGGGCGGCGTGTTCAAAGGTTTTTACAAGGATGCCGCGGGCATCGGTTGCTTCGGCGGGCAAGGCAAGCATGCATTGGAGCGCATCTGCGGCGAGATTCAGCTCTGCCTGCCTGTTTTCTCAAACTTTGAGAGCGAGGTCCGCATCCTGCAGGCGGACGCAGAAGAAGCCGCCCGGCAGCTGACGGCGCAGGGCACAGCGCTCGACCTCGTCTACCTCGACCCGCCCTACAACCAACACCCCTACGGCAGCAACTATTTCATGCTGAACCTGCTCGCCCGCAACGAGCGCCCGAGCGCCATCTCCCGCGTCTCCGGCATCCCCAGCGACTGGAACCGCTCGCCCTACAACAGCCGCCCCGCCGCTCTGCCCGCCCTGCTCTCCCTGCTGGCGTCCTGCCCCGCCTCCCACATCCTGCTCTCCTACAACTCGGAAGGCTTTATCGCCCGCGAGGAGCTGGAGTCTCAGCTGCGCAGGATGGGCCGCCTCACCACCGCCGAGGTGCCCTACAACACCTACCGCGCCTCCCGCAATCTTGCCGCACGCGCCCCGAAGGTGACGGAATACCTGTTCCTGTTAGAGCGCACCTGAACCCGCCCCGCAGTGCCCGGGGAGCGGCTTCCTTTCCCGTCGTTCTTTCTTTAACTTGACTTTTTCCATTCTCGGGATTAGCATGGATGCAACTATGAAAGCAGTTCTTCTTTTCCCCGGACAGGGTGCCCAGAAAGTGGGCATGGGCAAGGATTTGTATGAGACCTACCCCGCCGCTCGCGAGCTGATGGATGCAGCGGATGCCGCTCTCGGCTTTCCCCTGACGAAGGTGATGTTCGACGGCCCCGATGCGGAGCTGACCCGCACCTGCTATTGCCAGCCCGCGCTCTACCTGCATGGTCTTGCGATTTGGAAAGTGCTCAGCAACCTCGTTGATATCGAACCCGTGGCCGCGGCAGGTCTCTCCCTCGGCGAGTTCACCGCGCATGCCGCAGCGGGCACTTTCGCCATGGAAGACGGCCTCAAACTCGTGCAGAAACGCGGCGCCTACATGGAGGAAGCCTGCCAAGCCGCCCCCAGCACCATGGCCGCCTTCATCGGCGGTTCCCCGGAGGCGCTGCAGCAGCTGGCCGCCGAGTGCGACATCGACGTGGCCAACTACAACTGCCCCGGGCAGACGGTCGTCTCCGGCTCCCACGAGGGTGTGGACAAAGCCATTGCAGGCGCCAAGGCTGCGGGCTTCAAGCTCGCCAAGAAGCTCAACGTTGCGGGTGCCTACCACAGCCGTTTCATGAAATCTGCCCAAGAAAAACTTCTGCCCGAGCTCACCGCCACCCCCATGCAGATGCCCGCCTGCCCCGTCTACTGCAACTACGAGGCCCGCACCGTGACCGACACGGACGACGTGCGCACCATGCTCGGGGCGCAGGTCTGCGGCTCCGTCCGCTGGGCGGACAGCATGCAGAAGCTCGTGGACGCGGGCGAACGTCTCTTCATCGAGATGGGACCGGGCAAGACCCTCGCCGGCATGATGGGCCGCATCTGTAAAGAGGCACGCGTCATCTCCATCGAGGACGTCGTGAGCCTGCAGGCCGCCGTCGAAGAGCTGAAGGCCTGACCCCTGTTTTTCCCGTTCTTCTTCAACCGCATCCGGCCGCCGCGCCGGGTGCGGTTCGTCGTCGGACGGAATCCGCCCTTGATAGGTCTGGTGCGCTGTGGTAGACTGGCGGGGACATGAAAAAATGGCTCCTTCTCCTTGTGTCTGTCCTGCTTCTGACGGATTGCACCCCACCACCCGTGGGATATCCGTATTCGCCGCTGGTGACGAAGCGCCGCGCCGCCCTGAAGGACAATCTCGTCGCGCTGCTGCCCGCAGAAGAGCAGAGAGAACAGGCCGCAAAGGAGGAGGCCGAGTGGATTGCCGACACGGCATACAAGGCCGCTGCGGGCATCTCCCGCATCAATGATTCTCACTTCCCGGGCTGGGCGGGCAACGCGCTCATCAATGCGCGTCTGCAGGACCGCGGCCTGTGCTGGCACTACCAACACGACATGTACCGCGAGCTGCGCCGCCGCCCGTTGCACTTCTTCCGCATCGGCTGCTGCGTGCGCGATGAGGCCAAACCCTCCGAGCACAACTGCGTGTATGTCGCCCCGCGAGAGGCGGCATGGCCGCAGGCCTGGGTGCTGGATGCATGGATGTGGAACGGCCGCCTGAAGGTGGATGACGCCCGTCGGCTCAGCCCCCGCCGCTGGAGCGACCTGCCGGGCGTCTGCACCACGCAATCGAGCTACTACCCCGAGGGGCATCGCTACCCCATCGAGCACTGGAGCGTGCTGCGGGCCGTGGACGGCGATTACCAAGGCTACTGGACGGAGGAATCCCGGCAATCCTCCCAATACCGCCGCATGCAGGAGAACATCCGCCGCGGCATGACGGAGCACCCCGACAAACTCATCAATTACTGATGATGCGCCGCCTGATCCTATGTTGTGTCTGCTGGGTCGCCGCGTTCGGTGCGGTGTCCTGCGTCTCCGCCCCCACGGCGGCGCAGATGCTGACCCCCGCCGCCCTGCAGGAACAAGCGCAGACCGCAAAGCGCCTGCTCGCCCTGCTGCCGGCGGAACAACAGGCCCTCCCCGAGGCGCAGGCGGAAGCCCGTTGGCTGGGGGCTGCCGTACACCGCGGCGCCGCAGCGGTGGCGCGGGTGAATGATCCCGTCCTCTCCGGCTGGCTGCACAACCGCATGGTGAACTCCACCTTCCGCCTCCGCCAGCGCGGGCTCTGCTGGCAATACCAGCACGACCTCTACCGCGAGCTGCGCCGCCGCCCGCTGCGCTTCTTCCGCATCGGCTGCTGCGTGTTGGACCAAGGCCGGGGCTCCGAACACCACTGCCTCTACCTCTGCGAGAAAGAGCACGGCACATGGCAGAGCGGCCTCGTCTTCTGTGCGTGGCGCTACAGCGGCATCATCAAATGGTACGATGCGCAAACGCTCGCCGATCGCCGCTGCGGGGATGAGCCCTCTGTCACCCTCTTCCTCAACCGCTACTATCCCGAGGGGCACAGCCTCCCCATGGAGCACTGGGTGCGCGTCCGTTCCGACGGCGGCGGCATGCGCGACTACCTCAACAGCGACACAGCGGAGGGTGCCGCCACCCGCCAAGCACAACTCATGCGCGACAACTGTGCCCGCGGCCTGCAGCAGCGGCGGGGGAAAGCCACCGATTATTGATTTTCCCCCCATCGCCGATAGAATGACGGGCCCGGGGGAAAGGGCACTGCAACAGGGGTAACAACCGCCACAGGCAACGGAAAGGCGTCATCCCTCTCATTCCGCCAAGTTCCCGGTCGGGAAAAAGGGCATTTTTTTCACGCTGCGCCGCACTTTTTCCCGAAATTCGCTTGACATCCCCGCCGCTGCGGCGTATACTCCGCCCGTCCTGAGACATCAGGGCGCTACAGAACAGGGATATGGTGTAATTGGCAACACATCGGTTTCTGGCACCGCTATTTGGGGTTCGAGTCCCTATATCCCTACTACAAAGCAGCTTCAACATCGGTCATCTCTGACGAGTTGGAGCTGTTTTGTTTTCGGGCTGCAAACCTTGCAACTTCAAGTGTTGATCCCTTGAAGAGTTTTGACATCCTTGACAACTTGACCCCTTGCACACTTGCACGCGGGGGGGCGATTTGTGAG
>CALBJX010000014.1 GCA_937893015.1 uncultured Verrucomicrobiales bacterium
CGTACATCGTACATCGTACTTCGTACATTCAGTTCGACAAACTGCTCATTTGTCTTCCCCTTCGTGCTCTCGCAGCAGCTTCACCAGCTCGGCATTGCCGTTTTTCTCGGCGAGGGAGAGCGGGGTTTCACCTGCGGCGTTGGCGGCGTGCGGGTCGGCACCTGCTGCCAGCAGAGCGCGGACGGCGGCATGATAGCGTTCCGCGCGGCAGCGGTTCCAATGCTCATGAGCCTCACGCACCTCGGCAGAGCAAGACTCGGAAACAGGAAAATAATGCGGTTTCATGCGCGCGATGAGATGCAGCATCGTATTTCCCGCCGCATCCGGGTGCCGGGCATCCGCGCCCTGTGCCAAAAGAACTTCCACCAAGGCGGGTTCCATACGCTGCACGGCAAGGGAGAGCGGTGTCTCCCCCGCATCGTTCACGGCATTCACATCGGCACCCGCCGCCACAAGCGCGCGGATATTCTCGGCATAGCCCGCCAACAGCTTGCGGCACAGGCGCTCACATTCTTCGGGCGAGCCTTCGTGCGGCATGCCTGTTTCCGGCTCCGCCTGCGCGGCGGCGTGCAGGACCGTGTTACCGCCCTCGCTGCGGACGCTTGCATCCGCCCCGTGAGCCAGCAGCAGACGCATCAGATCGCCCAAGCCCCGCCTTGCGGCATAGGAGAGCGGCGTATCACCCCAAACCGAGGGCTGATTGATATCCACCCCTGCATCCATGAGCATTTGCATGTAATCCGTCTTGCTATCAAGCCACCCTTTCCCGCAGAAATAATAGCGCAGCACCGTCACCCACGGCGTGCCGTCCTCCACATAGGCATCTCGGCGGGTCAGGTCAAAGCCCGCATCCAGCATACGCTTCACCTCGGCGGCATCATCCTGATGCATCGCGTGCAAAAAGTCCTCAGCCTCCCGCCCGAAAGCCGTGTGCTCCCGCACCACGGCGGCGGCCTGTTTCCACGGATTCCCCGCGGGCAGAGCCTCGGCAAGCTCCATGAATGATTCGGGGTGAAAACTCCACAACATCGGCAATTCCTCATCGGGGTGCATCCAGTAAAGCATACCCTTCGGGAAATGGCAAGCCACCCGCGCCGGCTCGAGGAACAGCCCGCTGTTGCAGAGCCCTTGCACGGTTGCCCCCACCTCGGCATCGGCACCGATTGCCGCGCGCACCCGCGCCGTCACCATGATGGGCCTGCGCTGCCCCTTCTTCGCCGCAGGGCGCGCCTCCGCAGAAACAAGCTCCCACAATACCCACGGGCGGCGGCTCAGCTGCTCATCCACCACGCTCCGCATCCCACCGCCGCCGGGATACACCTCAAACTTAGGGAAGGAAGGCACATTGGCGCGGGCGCGGCGGATGCAGGCTTCCGAGCCGCGTTTCTCCAGCAGCTCCAAAGCAGACCAGCCCGGCTTGCCCTTGCTCCGCAGGGTCGGGTCGGCCCCCGCCTCCAGCAACATCATCACCACGCGCTCATCATCATTGCGTGCAGCCAAGGCCAAGGGGGTTAATCTGTTCTCATCCAGTGCATCCGTCTTCGCCCCCGCCTGCAAGAGCAAGCGAACGCACGCCGCTTGCTCAGCCCGCCCCTTGTCGGTCGCCACCGCCGCGTGCAGAGCCGTCCACTCCATCGCCCCGCGTATCTCCGTGTCGGCTCCGAACTCCAACAACAGCTTCACCGCCTCCGCATGGTGGTTCCCCGCCGCGAGCATCAGCAGCGGATTCCCCTTTGTATCGCACTCATTCGGGTCCGCCCCCGCCTCCAACAAGCGGCGAAACTCCGCCAAGTCGGAAGGTCTGCCATGGCACTCCCCCTTCCACCCCATCGCCTTGATGAGCGGGGACTCTTCCGTCTCCGCGCCCGAAGCCACAGAGTCCGAACAGACCGAAGCCAACAACAGCGCCGGAAGCACACGGCGCGCAAGCATCAAGAACGACGTTTTCATGGCAAAAGTATACAGCTTTTGAAATGCTGTATACAGAAAAAAGCCAGTGTTGTCAACGGGATAGTATGCTTATTTCGGTGCTTCTTCAACCGCGCCCAGAGAGCCTTTATCTCCCCAAACGCTCCCATCATGAAGCGTTTGCTACTTTTGCTCTTGATACAGCATTTCAAATGCTGTACACATCACCATTTTCTCCCGCAACGGCCATCCGTTTGCTTGACAAGGCACCCGCGCGGTGGCATCATGCCGCCATGCAAACTCGCTTCCTTTTCCGCCGCGCCGCCCTGCTGCTTGTTCTCGCCGGCACCCTCTCCACCCCCGCCCCTGCCGAGCTTGTAGAAGCCACGGTGGATGAGCTGATGTGTCTGGCCGATGATGAGCGGGAAAACGGCATAGGAAGCGAAACCGACACAAGCGAGCGGCACTACGTTCTCATCAGCCCCGACGGGCACACCAAGGCCGCCTACACTCAGGATGCCTTCGGCGCTGCCTACCACAAGTTCCGAGTCTACCACAAACGCGGGGATAAGTGGTACACCAGGGAATCCCAATCATCAAGCGACTACTCCACCCACGGCTTTGCCACCCGCTATGCCAATGTCAACCACGTTCGCATGACGAACGACAGCATCGAACTGACCGTCATGGATGAGGATTACGGCATCACCTTCACGGAAACCCTGCCCTTATCCGCCGAGTCTCACTTCTGTGCCTACCGCTCCGACAGAATGCTGCGCCATCTTCCGCTGCATGAAGCGGCATCGAAGAACAACGCCCGCCACATCCGCCTACTGCTGGCCGGCGGCAAGGTCAACCCGCGTCTCCCGGATTCGGACGGCAAATACGCATGGGAACTCACCGAAGATGAGGAATGCCGCAGGCTTCTCCTTGCCGCCGCAGGCACCCCTGCTGTCAATAGCGATGCCGCCATCGCCCTCTCCATTAAAAAAGCGTATGGGAACAAATGAAATCAGCCCTCCCCTAATCCATGAGGAGGAAAGAAGTCGTACGTTCCACGTCTCAACAACACTCAAAAAAATCGGAATCGATATGAAGATCTCTCTTGCCATGTTCCTCGCTTTAGGTGGCTATTTATATGCGGATGCTCTTACCGGGTGGGAAATAGTGGAGAAAGCAAAAAGCGTCGATGCGGCTGTAGGCAGAATGGAAGATACCGTAAAAGAGCATCCCTATGTGATGCTCATCCATTCGGATAGTGCCGAGGAACACATCACAGGAACAATCATAGCCGCATACAGAGGTGAATTCCATCAAGGCCAACAGATACGATGTGAAGCGCCTCAGAATCTCTACAAGGTACAGGAGCCACATAATGAATACACATCTGAAATGTTTGTGCTTTGCCAATCCGTCACAAGAGATGATGAAGGGACATACGTCCTGCACGATGTCATTGTGATTCCCAAAACACGCTGCCCATTTTTGCCGGAAGTTGCTTTAAGAATAGCACTGCGACTTCCGTAAGACGCTTCGAAACCACCCGGCCATTCCGCCTTCGCCTACGGCTACGGCGGGACAAGTCGGCAGGGTTATGAGGGGTGACATGCAACCCGCCTCACCCACGGGTTTACTCCCGTGGCTATCTGACCTCCACTCCGCCGTAGCGTGGTTTAACGAACCCGCGCCCTGTGGCGCGGGGAAATGCCTTACCGCACAAGAGCCCTGCTCCTCGCAAGCGCCGGGTTGCATGCAACCCGATACAATCGCCCTGCCGCACGCCATGCACAGGGTTACATGCAACCCGACACAATCGCCCGGCGCCGCCCATGCGCAAGATTGCATGCAACCCGATACAAATACCTACCCCACCCTAGCGAGAGGTTGCATGCAACCCGAACATAGTGCCCAGCCAAGCCCCAACGCAAGGTTGCATGCAACCCGACACAATCGCCCTGCCACCCCCAAACTCCGGGTTGCATGCAACCCGAAATAGCGGCGGCACAACGCCAATGAAAATCCCCGTCTGACGGCACGTCAGGCGGGGTTCCCTTTCCTGCAGCGTTGGCTGCGAAGCTATGTTCCACGCGGCGCGGTTCCAATACTCACGAGCCTGCCGCGCCCTCACTCAACTTTCATCGCTCATCAGTCCGTGGTGGGACAAATATGCGACAAAAGCATCGAGCATAGCATTTGCTCTCTCTTCTATATCAGATTCACAAAAATCTGTCCGAGTGTGGGCCATATCTACAAGCTCATAAATACACGAGCCCCGTTTCACTCCGTTTGCTGTTTGGAACCCCGTATAGTATTTTTTCTTATCACTATAGCGATAATCAGAGGCACGAATATTAATTCTTCGTTCCAACAGGGATTTATTACCTAATGATTCAAGGTTTCGCGGCTGTTTGAGGGTATTTTCCAATTTTTGCCTATTTTTGGAAAAAATATGCTCAATATCAAATGGTTCCAGAAGTGAAATCGTTTGTTGCTGCGGGAAATTGAATGCCCACCAAGTAATCATGGATTTCGTGATGGCCCTGCTATTGGAAAATTCATAATTTCTGAACTGCGCGCGCAATTGCTCTTCAGAGAAGCGGAAATCACGGAAGCCTATATCCTTTCCGGAAACAATCTTTACCATCTCCGCATAAACAGGCGTGCGGAGAGAGTTAACACCGGGATTGGTGATTGCATAAGCCCAAATAAAAGCAGTAATTGTGTTGAGGAAAGAAAGGAACGGCTCTTCCGCCAATTCCTCGTTCTGCCCATGGTTTTGCATGAAATAAACAGAAGTGATGTTTGTCCACATACCATTGGGCGCATAATTCAATACAAAAAGACGTCTCAGCACACGATCGGAAAAACGCTCGGGGTCCTGATTGCCAACGTCTTGCCAAAAATGAGCGAGCTTAACAAGATTATCTAAAGTTTCCTCTTTTTTAAAAATGGCGTAGTTATCCTTTTCATAGAATTTACGGAGAGACTCAGTCGTAGAAGATTTATTCCCCTGCAAAGCGCGCTCGTAGTACATATAGCGAGCGAACAACTCATCCATGGGGGTTCCCGAGGTGGGGTGGAAGATTGAATCAGTGATTTTATCCAATTCCTTCCAAGTATCGATAAACTCTTCTTTCCGATTTAAAGAAGAATAATACTTGTAGAATTGAGCCTTAAAAATGTCAGAATCAGACAAAGGTTTACCTCTGTCATTTAAAGTTGAGAATATTCTGAGAGCCGTATCCTGCGACTCCGCTTCGATGGGCAACAAAACACAATTGTCAAGAATTCTGGCAGGGAAATAGGCAAAATAGCTGGGATAAGTTGCAAGGAAATCATCAATCTGAGTTTTGAAGTACTGGAAATTTTGGGCATATCTACTTTTGCTTGTATATGGAGCCCCATTTTTCAAAATAGATAAAAATTCCTCTTTGTCATTATCAGTGGCTACTTCTGAGTCAATTTTCAGATTATTCGCATCATATTCCCCAAAGCTGTTAGTCTGCCAGAGACATTTTTCAATATCCTTGCGCATACTGATAGATCTGCTATCTTGCATCTTACCCAGCTTGTTATAAAATGCGCGCAACAGAAGCATTAAAGTTGTTAATCTCTGTTGACCATCAATAATTTCCATTTGGCGTGAGCTATTTTTAAATGTAACAATCGGGCCAAGGAAATAGTCATCGTCATCAGAAAATGCTTCACAGTTGTTATCGGGGAAAGAAAAAGCAAACAAATCCTCCCACAACGTTTTACATTCCTCATTTCCCCAAGCATACGGGCGCTGATAATCGGGGATTAAAAAGGAAGCTTTAGATTCCTGAAAAAGACCTTTTACAGTTTTTTGGTCAATATTAAGTTTAGACATGATATTTCTACGTTGCGCCTTTGTATTTTTCTTTAATTGATTTCCCTGATGGATGATTTATACCTTATAGGCGCTATTTCCGTCAATCAAATTTCTCTAACAACAAAAATGATAAAAACTATTTTCCTCGCCATGGCCCCTCTTTTCGCCCCTCCGAAGGAGACCATCAAGACTATAATCTGAGCCACGCCCATTCCGATGGTGGGCTCAGACTCGAGGCCGAGCGGCTTCACTTACTCCCATGCCATGCGTCCGAGCCCGCACTCGCACTCAGCTCACACAAGTGCTTCGCGCCAAAGTAATACCCTGACTGACGGCACGTCAGGCGGGCTTCCCTTCCCTGCGGCGAAAGCAGCGCGAATTTTCCTAAATCACAAATCACATATTTCTTATCACATATCAAAAATGGAAAAGCCCGCATGGCTGACGCTATGCGGGCTTTGTTGGGCTCCGGCGGCTATCTACTCTCGCGGGACCTATCGTCCGACTACCA
>CALBJX010000015.1 GCA_937893015.1 uncultured Verrucomicrobiales bacterium
GCCAAGGCCAAGGGCCGCAAGGGCCAGAACGTGCGCCTCACCGCCCGCCTCATCTCCACGCCCGATGAGCAGTGGGATGTGCGCGTGGAAGCCCACGATGAAGCCGCCGCCGCCAAGCACATTGCCGCGGAGGGCGCCAATGAACTGTCCGATGTCCTCGGCGTGAGCGCCGACCTCGCCGCCGCCATGGTGGCCAACGGCTTCACCACCGTGCAGGGCATCGCCGCCTATGTGGGTGAAGAAGACCTGGTGGAAGCCCTCGGCATCAGCGAGGACGAAGCCCGCAGCATCATCGAAAAAGCCAAGGCCGCCTGCTGAGCCGGCGCGACCGCAACCCGTTTTTTAAGACAACATGCCTGATAAAGAAGAAAAGCCCGTCCTCGACCTGCTGGGCGGCACCAAGAAGAAGAAAGCCGCGTCGAAAGACGCCGCGCCCAAGAAGGAAGCTGCCCCCAAGGCAGCCAAACCCGCGCCCAAGAAGGCGGAGGCTCTCGACCTGCTCGCCCCCAAGAAGCGCGTGAAGAAGGCGGAAACACCCGCCCCTGCCCCGGCAGCCAAGCCCGAGCCCGCCCCGGCTCCCGCGACGAAGCCCGCGCCTTCGCCGGCTCCCGCCCCTGCGGCGGAAGCGCCTGCCGCAGGTGAAAGCTTCAGCATCAAAGCCCCCATCAGCGTGGCCGATCTCGCCGCCGCCATGGGTCTGAAACCCTTCAAGCTCATTGCCGAACTGCTCCCCATGGGCGTGTTCGCCAACCCCGGCACCGTGCTGGACAACGACCAAGTGGCCGCCCTTTGCGAGAAGCACGGTCTCACCTTCGAGCGCGCCAAGCGTGAAAAGGGCGCAGGCGTGAAAGCCCCCGTGGAGGAAATCAAGGAGCCCGAGGCCGTCGCCATCGAAGAAGAGCCCGAGGATGCGCTGAAGCTCCGCACGCCCATCATCACCGTGATGGGCCACGTGGACCACGGCAAGACATCCCTGCTCGACTACATCCGCCGCACCAAGGTGGTGGCGGGCGAAGCGGGCGGCATCACCCAGCACATCGGCGCCTACACCGTGAACCACAACGGCAACACCCTCACCTTCATCGACACCCCCGGCCACGCCATCTTCACCGAGATGCGCGCCCGCGGTGCAGACGTGACGGACATCGTGGTGCTCGTGGTGGCCGCCAACGACGGCATCATGCCCCAGACGAAGGAGGCCATCATGCACACGAAGGCCGCCGGCAAGACCATGATTGTGGCCGTGAACAAGTGCGACCTCCCCGCCGCTGACCCCGTGCGCTGCCGCACGCAGCTCATGGAGGAAGGTCTCGTGCCGACCGACTTCGGCGGCGACATCGAGTGCGTGGACATCTCCGCCCACACGGGCGACGGCATCAACGACCTGCTCGACCTGCTCTGCCTGCAGGCGGAAGTGCTCGAACTGAAGGCCAACCCCAAGGCCAACTGCCGCGCTTCCATCATCGAGGCCCGCATGGAACAGGGCAAGGGCTGCTCCGCCACCGTGCTGGTGCAGAGCGGCACGCTGAAAGTCGGCATGCCCTTCATCTGCGGCCCCTACGCGGGCAAGGTGAAGACCATGCTCAACGACGAAGGCAAGCCCATCAAGAAAGTGACGCCCGGCATGCCCGCGGAAGTTTCCGGCTTCATCGAGACCCCCAACGTGGGTGACGAGCTGGTGGAGATGGACAACGAGCGCGCCGCCCGCAAGCTCTCCGAAGAGCGTCAGGAGGAGCTGCGCATGCAGCGCCTGCAGCAGCCCAAGCGCTCCCGCATGGAAGACCTGCTCTCCATGATGGGTGACGGCAGCCAGAAGGCCGTGCTCAAGCTCTACCTCAAGGGCGATGTGCAGGGCTCCGTGGAAGCCATCAAGAAGGCCATCACCGACATCAAGAGCGACAAGGTGGAATGCCAGTTCATCGGTGCCGCCGCAGGTCCCATCTCCGAGAGCGACGTCCTGCTCGCCTCCTCCTCCGATGCCATCATTCTGGGCTTCAACGTGAAGGTGGAAAGCAACGCCGTGAAGGCCGTCAAGCGCGAGGGCATTCAGGTGAAGATTTACTCCATCGTCTACGAGCTCATCGACCAGGTGAAGGATGCCATGCTCGGCATGCTGGAGCCCGAGACCCGCGAAACCGTGATCGGCCACGCCACTATCAAGCAGGTGTTCAAATTGAACAAAGGCAAAGCTGCGGGGTCTTATGTTTCGGACGGCAAGATGTACCGCAAGGCCGAAGCGCGCGTGCTGCGTGACGGTCAGGTGGTGTTCGACGGCAAGATGTCCACGCTCCGCCGCTTCCAGGATGAAGTGGAGGAAGTCAAGGCCGGTCTCGAGTGCGGTATCCGCCTCGCGGACTACAACGACTACGAAGAGGGCGACGTCATCGAATGCTACACCCTCGAAAAGATTAAGCAGACTCTGTAACCCATGGCAGGCAAACGTCTCGACAAAGTCAATGAGCTGATGAAGCGCGAAATCAGCGCCTTCGTGCAGAAGGCGTATGATTGGAACGGCACCATCGTGTCCATCCTCGATGTGGAAATAACCGAGGACCTCAAGGAAGGGCGCGTGTGGGTCGGCGTTGTCGGCCGCATGGCTCCTGCTCAGGTTCTGGAAAAGCTCAACAAACACCGCGGTGAGATTCAGAAAGCGGTCAGCAAGCGCGTCATTCTCCGCAACACGCCGAAGCTCATGTTCAAGCATGATGATTCGGCGCGGCGCGGGGTCGCGCTGGTGAACCTGCTGGATGACATCGACCAAAACCTCCCGAAAGCCCCTCGCCTGCCCGAAGGCGAGTTTGACCCCGAAATCTGATTTTCACCCACCCCGACAAGCCCGATTATGCGCGGCACCATCCCCATCAGACGCGTTGGAGGCATCCTCCCGACACTGTGTCTGGTGGGGTTTGTCGTTTGCGTCGCTCTGTTGGTGTGGCTGACGGAAATCGGGCTGCCCGACAGCGTGTTGCGTCGGGTGGAGCAGGAAGCGGCGAAACAGGGTGTGCAGCTGACGCTGGGCAGCATCCGTCTCGCCCCCTCCTCCGGCCTTGCCGTGCAGCTGGGGGATGTGCACCTCACCTTGCCGCAGGAGGAAGCGGCTCCCCTCAATCTCGAGACCCGTAAAATCCGCATTGAGTTCGGGTTTGCCAAGCTCATGAGCGGCAACTACCTGCCCGAGCGTGTGCACCTGCCGGAGGTTCACGTCTGCTTCCCCTTGGAACAGGAGGGGCAAGGCACCCCGCTCTGCCTGGACCATGCCAACGCCCGCGCCGAGTGGACGGAGGACGACACGCAGCTGAGGCTCTCCCTGCGCGGCAAGCTCAACGGCATCGACCTCGCGGGCAGCGTGCGGCTTCCCATGCCCGAGCTCGCTGCGAAACGAACTGACGAAGATTCGACGGAAACGGCGTCCCCCCTCGCCGCCGTGCAGGACGTCCTGCCCACCCTCCGCGATGTGCGCGATGAAATCGAACGCCAGCAGTGGACGGAGAAGGAATCCCCGCATCTGGAGCTGCGCGCCGACCTCACGGGTGAGAAGCCCCACATCATCACGAAGGCCAACGTGCCCCGCTGGGAGCAAGCCCCCTTCCGCTTCCGCGACATCACGCTCGACACCGTTTTCCGCAACAACATCCTGCTCATCAACCACGGCGGGTTCCGCACGGAATCCCCCGATGCCGTCATGACCCTGCAGGGCGGCTACGACCTCACCAAGCGCGAAGCGGATTTCCGCCTGACCAGCAACGCTGCCGTCATCAATATGGTGCAGAAGCTCGTGGCGGAAGAGGATATCCCCGCGCTACTCAAACGCCTGAGCATCAAACCGGAACACGCTCCGCACATCGAGCTGGCGGGGCATATTACGCTCACCGAGAATGATGAAATCGAAAACATCCGTCTGGAGGGCGATATTCACCAAGACGGTCTTCTGTTCGGCAAGACGGAGATTACCCGCACCGACCTCTCTTTCTACTTCGACAACGGCAACCTGAACATCGACAAGCTGCAGTTCCGCCTGCCGGAGGGTGCTTTCACCGCCACCGCGCTGCTCCGCGACGGCAAGGGACAGGCGGATATCATGCTCGACATCCCCACCCCCGTCCTGATGCAACTGGCACAGGATGCCGAGCTGCTCACCGCCGAGGAATGCGCCGCGCTCGGACTCAGCGGCACGAATACACTCTCCCTCACCGCCGATTTCACGGATCCCCTCTTTGTGCCCGGCAAAACCAAGTTCGAGGAGTTTGTGCCCACTCTGCGCGGGTTGAAAGCGCATCTGGAGCTTGAGCGCGTGACACAGGAGGGGCTGACCTTTGTCGGCCCGTGGATCGATATGGCACTGGAGGGCGTAGAGCACGACACCGAGCAGGCACAGGCTGCCCGGCTCACCCTCTCCCTCACCCTGCCCCGCACCGAGTACAGGCAGGGCGAGATGAGCAGCGAAGAGCGGGAGGGCGCCCTCACCCTCACCGTCAACAATCTGCATGTCGACGGCGACAGCTTCCGCGCACAGGTAGCCGAGCTCACCGCTTCGATGAAGAGCCACGAGGCAAGCATCGGCGAGCAGCACGCCTCTGCCGACGGCATGACGCTGTCCGCACAACTCGGCGAGCTGAATATCCCCTTCGCGGGCGATGCCGCCCCCACCCTCGGCAGCGGCAAGGTTGAGTTCAGTTGTGAAGCCTCCGCCATGGAGGAGCAGAAACTCTCGGGGCTGAAACTCTCGCTCACCGACCTGCGCGACCTCGTGCTCAGCGGTGAGCTGAAAGACCTCCCGCAGAGCGGCACCCTGCACCTCTCCCTCGCCACGCTGGACAGCGGCGACAAGATACACGCAGCCGACACGGAAGCGACGCTGACGCTGCACGAAGGCGGCACCGCGCAGCTCTCCCTCAGCGGCTATCTGAACGACAAGCCGTGGGAAAGCCACGCCGCTGTCAAGCTGCACGAGGACGGCAACACCCTCTTCCTTGACGAAGCCCACCTCGCCCTGCCCTCCGCCGAGCTGGAACCCCTGCTCGCCGCCGCCGGGCTCACCATCGACGAGGTTAAAATTCCCAAGGAGATGGAGCTGACTCTGCGCAACGCCGAGCTCGCCCTCGACCCCTTTGAGCTGAAACACGCCCTTGCCGCGCTCCGCATCCCCGCGCTCACCCGCTGCCCGCAGCTGCCCGTGCTCAAGGGGCAGGACCTCACCATCGGCGTAGACACCGTCCTCGACCTCCGCACCGATGCCGAGGGACACATCCTCTACACGGGTACCGCCCGCGTCACACATGAGACGGGCGAGCTGAACGCCGAGTTGGAGGGCAATCTCGCCTCCTCCGTCCGCGTGCGCGGCGACAACACCATCCACGCGGATGTCATCGACCGCCTCATCGACGACCCGGACGCGCACTACATCATGCGCGATTTCATCTTCACCCGCGGCTCCACCAAGATTCACGCAAGCAACATCGACACCCTCGTGGACTACAGCAACGGCATCACCGTGGTCTCCCACTGCGATGCGGAGCTGACGAACATGGACTACATGCTCATGTCCATGGAAGACACGGAGGATGCCGAGGGCAACATCATCAGCGAAAAAGTCCGCACCGACCTCGGCACGGATTTCCCCTACAGCCGCGTCTCCCACGGCACCTGCGGCGTGGATGTGGAGGTGCGCATGAACCGCCATGATGAGAAGGGGCAGCCCATCAAGGATGTCATTCTCGTCGACCTCACCAACGCCGAGCTGCGCTACGACAACCGCCCGTGGTTCAAGCGCTGCGGTATCACGGGCGGCAAGGCGGAGACAGTACTGCGCGGCAAACGTGTCCGTCTGGACATTGAGAACAGCGTGGTGCTGCTGGACGACATCGAGGGCGAGTGCTACCCCGCCTACGCCATCGGCATGTTCTATCCCGAGCTGCAAATTTTCATGAAGGACGTGCGGCTGACCCGCCCCGCACAGGCCGCCACCACCCATTGTGCATTCCCCATGGCCGATGACTGCACCACCCCCATGGGCGGCACCATCCGCGCCCTGTGCAGCACGGGTGCCACCTACGATTTCCTCGGCACGCGCATCCCGCTGGAGAAGTTCTCCGGCTTCGTCACCATCAGCGATAACGATGTCTACCTCAACCGCATGAACGCGCTCACATGGGAGGGCGTGGTGAATGCGGACGTGCGCATCGGCTTTGCCGGCGAGAAGACAAGCGTCGAGGGCTACATTCAGGCGGAAAACCTCAATCTGCACGATGTCGCAGCCGCCTACGATACCGAGCTTTCCCCGGCTCTGGTGACGGCGGACTGCCGTTTCACCTGCCCGAACATGGATGTCGATTCCCTGCGCGCCTACGGCAACTTCTCCGTACAGGACGGGGACCTGCTGGAGCTGAAGATTTTCAACCCCGTGGGCGAGCTCATCTCCGACCTCCCGAACTACCTCATTAAGTTCGAGTCCTCCGTCTCCCCGAAGGGTGAGGACTACCGCCCCAACTGGATTCTTCGCCAGATCGGCAAGCTCTTCTCCGCCACCGGCAACACCGTGGACTCCGTCGGCGGCCGCATCGGCCGCACCGCCGAATCCGTTCCCTTTGCCAAGCACCTCATCAGCTACGACATTCAGGATGCCTACGGCACCTATCACATCAACCGCGGACGTCTGATTGCAAAGAACGCCAAGGTAAAGGGCAACAACCTCAACGTGCGCCTGAATCTCGACATGGGGCTGGAGCAGCTGGACATCAAGGGCAACCTCTGGCCGACCATCTCCGGCGTGCCCACCGTCCTGCTCTCCCCGCTCACCTTTGTGTCCGACTACATGATTGACATTGTCCTCTACGGCACGCTCTCTGACATTCATTGGCATTTTGCGCTCGACAAAGCCCTCCGCAAGGGGAAAAAGGAAGAATTTACCCCCGGTGTCGAGAGTGAAGAGAGGCCTCACGAATAACGAAGGATTTTCCGATAAGCCGAACGGGATTCGGCAAAATGAGCCCGCTCTCGCTCCAAATCTCAAATACTGCAGCTTTCTCCTTGCTATTTTCCCCTGCTCAAGGTACAATCCGAGCATACGACCATGTCTGACACGTCCCTGACTCATCATCTTTTCAGCGATTGCCTGTGGCTGCGTTGCACGGGCCGAGGAAGCTTTGTCAACAGCCCCTCCCTCAAGTCTGCGGCGGAACAATACCTCAACGACGGAGGCAACACCATCGTTGTGGATTTGGAGCTCTGTCCCGGCGTAGATTCCACCTTTATGGGCACGCTGGCAGGTCTGGCACGCCGCTGCATGGCCGCTGGCGGCACGCTGCAGATTGCATCCCCCACCTCCCGCGCCCGCGAAGCCATGGAGAGTCTGGGGCTGGACATGCTCATGGAGATTGACCCCATGGGTGCCTTCTGGGCGGATGATATCGACAGCCGCCGCGCCACCGTGGCAGGCGATACCGCAGCCCCCGTGGCGGAGGAGGAGCCGCTCTCCGAGCTGGCCCGCACGCGCCATGTTCTGGAAGCACACAACACCCTGCGCTCCATGAACCGCCAAAACGACGAAACCTTCGGCTATGTCTGCGAGACGCTGGAGGAAGACCTGCTGCGCCAAACGGAGGAGCAGGACGGCGAAGAGTCATGAATGACTCCGCCGAGCGCACGGACTGCGCAGCTGTATATGCGCAGTTGTTAGAGACGGTCTACCCCGCCTCGCGGCCTCTTCTCGCCCCTCCGCTGAACAGGGAGGAGATGGCGGAGCTGTGGCAGGAAGCCCGATGGGGAGAGCGAGGCACCACCCTGCACCATGGTGCGCTGCACCTCATCGACATCGGCACCATTAACCCGCAGGCGGATGGCCCCGCCATCCTACGCGCAGAAATAGAATGCGACGGGGAACGGCGGAGAGGTGACATCGCCCTGCATACCTGTGCGGAGGACTGGGAATCTGCGGGCTGCGGAGAATCTGCGGCCTACCGAGACACAGTGCTGCACGTTGTGCTGCAAAAGCCGTCCGAAACATGGTACACACGCACAGCAGAACATCGGGACGTCCCCGTATGGGTTGTTCCCGCCGAGCGATTGCGCTCGACCTGCGGCTGCGCCCGCCTCTATCCGGCTACGGAAGGAGCCGCACAACAGTTGAAAGGACTTTCCTCCGCGCGATTGGAACGTCTTCTTCTCGCGGCGGCAGCCTACCGCGCAGAGCAAAAAGCCTCTTTCTTTGAGCAAAAGTCTGCCGTCATCGGGGAGGAACAGGCATGGTTTGAGGCGTGGGCAGAGGTCCTCGGATACGCCGCCAACAAACGCGCCATGCGGACTCTTGCCCGACGAGCCCCCCTTGCTGCCCTGCAAGGCGGGGACAGTGAAGCGATTCTGCTCGGCACGGCGGGATTCCTGCAAGCTGTGCTGCCCGAGCGCACCACGGAAGAGGCTCGCACCTACCACCGCCGCGTGTGGAGTGCGTGGTGGCAGCAGCGCGAACGCTTTGTGCCCGAAGGGAGCCCCGCCCTGCCCTGGTCTCTCTCTCCCGTGCGCCCCATGAACCACCCGACCCGCCGCGTGGCAGCCCTTGCCCTCTCCGCTCAGCGGTGGGAAAGCATACGCCCCCTCATGAACGCTGCGGGGGCCAAGCGGCTCAGCGATGCGCTCTGCGCACTCTCCCACCCCTTCTGGGACACGCACTGCACTCTGGCATCCGCGCCGCTACGCCGCAGGTGCGCCCTTGTCGGCAAGAGCCGCGCTGCGGACTTTCTTGCCAATGTCGTCTACCCCCTCGACCGCAGCGACGCAGCCTGGGCATCCTCCTTGCGCCTCCGCGCTGCCGATATTCCCACTCGTTTCCTCTGCCTTGCGGAACATCTTTTCGGGCAACGCCCCGAGCTTCCGGCTCTGCTCCGCCTCCACTATGTGCAACAAGCCCTGTTGCAACTGCGCAACGATTTCGGGAGTATGGTGTGAAGGTCGCGGGCCCTTTCAGCTCCGGCTGATAACGACTTCCGTTCCCACGGGAAGGCGGTGGTAGAGGGGAACACAGGCCTCACGGGTCATGCGTATGCATCCGTGGGAGACAGGTACGGGGTAGACATCACCGATGTGCAATCCGATGCCGTCGTATGTGAGGCGCATGAAGTAGGGCATGGCGACGTGGTAGAGATTAGAGCGGTGGTTGCGGTCCTTCTCCAGAATGTGGTATGTTCCTTCCGGGGTGGAGTCCTGCTTCCCCGTGCTGACAGGGAAGTCCATCGCCACTTGTCCGTTCACCAATAATTCCCCACGCTGAGTGGCCAGATGTATGTGCACACAGCACTCACCCTTGCTCCGCAAGAGCGCCTCGTTTTTCCAAGTGCGGCAGTGCATTGCCTTGTGCACAGCAGGCGCGACCGCCGGAGGCTGCACACCGGCGGGTGCAGGTAGAACTTCCCCGCGCCGCAGAATGATGGCGTGCTCCCCACTCCCGCAGGAGCAGAGGGCACACGCCGCAAAGGCAAGCAGCACAATGCGCTTGCCGAAATAGGGTAGTTTCTTCATCATAGTGGGGATTCAGCAGCCGCAAAGCTGACGACAGGCCTTGACGGTGTTGGCCATGAGCATGGCAATCGTCATGGGGCCCACGCCGCCGGGCACGGGGGTGATGGCGCTGCACTGCGGCGCGACGGAGGCGAAGTCCACATCGCCCACGATGCGGTAACCGCGGGGGCGGGTGGCGTCCTCGATGCGGTTGATGCCGACATCAACGACCACGGCGCCGGGCTTGATGTAGTCCGCCTTCACCATCTCGGGGCGACCGACGGCGGCAACCACGATGTCTGCCGTGCGGCAGACGGCGGGCAGATCCGCCGTGCGGGAGTGGGCAATCGTTACCGTGGCGTTGGCCTTCTTGCTGACAAGGAGGTTGGCCATGGGCTTGCCGACAATCATGCTGCGGCCGATGACGACGGCGTGCTTGCCCTTCGTCTCGATGCCGTATTCCTTGAGCATGACCATGCAGCCCAGCGGCGTGCAGGGGACGAAGCCGGTCTCGTCTTCGAGCACCAGCTTGGCGACATTCACGGGGTGGAAGCCGTCCACATCCTTGCGCGGGTCGATGTTGAGAATGACCGCTTCTTCATCAATATGCTTGGGGGGCGGGCTCTGCACGAGGATGCCGTGGATGCGGTCATCGGCATTGAGCTTGTGAATGAGCTCCACCAGCTCCTCCTGCGTGGTGTCGGCGGGCAGCGCCCACTTCTGGGAGTAGATGCCCAGCTCGGCGCAGGCCTTCACCTTGGAGGCGACATAGACTTGGGAGGCGGGGTCTTCCCCCACCAGGACAACGGCCAGCCCGGGCGTGTGGCCCGCGGCCTTCAGTTCGGCAATATCCGCAAGCAGGCCCTCGCGCACTTTGGCGGCGACCTCCTTGCCGTTCATGAGAATCGGTTCCATAATCGTTTATTCGGGGAAAAGTTATTCGGGGATGGGCCCGAAATCGGGGCGGCCGTAGGCGAGGGCGGCATCCAGCTTGCGGGCATATTCCTCCACACCGGCGTCGTCCAGCTCGCGGGGCACCTCAATCGGCTCGCCCCAGAGCAGGGTCAGGCGGGAGAAGGGTTTGGGGATGATGTAGCCGTCCCACGCCTTCTTGATGCGCCAGCAGGTGGGCATGTCGATGCAGAGGGGGATGATGGGCACGCCGCTGAGCTGGGCCAGCTTGATGACGCCGTTGTGCGAGCGGTACTTCGGCCCCTTGGGCCCGTCGGGCGTGATGCACATGGAGCAACCGGCCTTCACCTCGGCCACCATGTCCATGAAGCCAGCCACGCCGCGGCGGTGGCTGGAGCCGCGCACCGTGCGCATGCCGTAGTCGTTGGCCACGGTGGAGAGCAGTGCGCCGTCCTTGCTGGCGCTGGTGAGCATGCTCATCATCACGGGGCCGTGCAGCACATAGCGGTACACGTAGCAGGGCGGGAAGGTGCGGTTGTGCCAGAGCGCGACAATGACGGGGCGGTGCCCGGGCTTCACCCCGCTGTTATCCTTCACAATGACTCGCTTGCGGAGAGTGAAGCAGATAGCCGTGATAAGGAACCACGCGATGTGACCCACGGGGCGGGTCCACCATTTGGAGCGTTTCTCTGTGTCGCGAGTGGCCATGGCAGCAAACGACAATGTAGTCCTTCATCAAAAAGGAGACTTGTTATCGAGCGGAGAGCTCATATCCAAGTTTCCTGTGCTGAAAATATCATCCTCCAGCCGCTGACTCGGCGACCGGGGAGCCGGTGTCTCGGAACCGGACGACGCGGGGGCAGCAGGAGCCGTGTCGCCATCAACCTGCTCAAAGATCTCGCGCTCACGGCGAATGCGGTCGGAAACCTTGCCGAAATCCATCTCATCGAGATTCAGACGTCCGGGACGCGCACGGCGAGCCTCTTCGGTCTGAGCCACAAGCACGGCGGAATTATCACCGGGAATGTTGATGGTACCGGAGAGTTCGACCGATACCCACGCCGTACCCGCATTTTCGCGGAAGAGAGGGTCAGGTTTGCCGTCTGCGTATTCCGCGTGGGTAAGAATCGCGGGCACACCGATATCCATCTTGCCGGAAATCGTGTTATCCGCATCGAGGGCAACCGAGCCGACCAAATTCAGCAAATCGCGCTCTTCCACCTGATTTTCGGGGAAAACGACCTCCAATTTCTCGCCGTCGGGCTTCAAACGCAGACGACCGCGATTGATGATAGCGGGCTCATAGGCCGAGCGGCGACCGGACTCCATGTGCGAGGTAATCAGCTGCTGCACGGGGAAGCCGTTGAGACAGATCTGCGACAGCAAAAACTCCCCGCTATACACGGGCGCAGACGTCTCCAGAGGCAGGGCAATACGGGCAAGGGAGTGCTCCTTACCGACGACCTGCCGGGTGGTACGCGCCGTCAGGATGTTGCCGAGACGGCTCTGCGTAAAGTCAGCAAGGGGCATGCCGTCAGAGTCGAATTCAAACGGCCCGCTCAAAGCGGCCCCGGCAGGGATGCGGCCATAGATAGCCAACGACGTATTGCCACGATCGGCAGCTTCGTTCGCGCGATCCGTCGTGCCGCTCAGGGAGAAATCTTCCACGCCGCCGGGGCTGAGCAGCCACTTGGACTCACGCAGGCGGACGAGCTTCATACCGCGCAGCTGCATCGTGCCGCCGGAAATCACCAATGAGCTGACGGCCTTATCCGTCGAACGCGGATGGTACATGTACGAGTGCGCATCCCGAAGCTTCAGGATGTCCCCCATCGTCACATGGAAGCTCTCGCACTCCACACGGCGGAATTTCCACAGGTCCGCACCTTGGAACAGAGGCATCTGCAGTTCGCGAGCCTCGGGGTTGAGGCAAAGCTCCACACGACCGACGGAGAGTTTATCCCCCGTCAGCACTCGGGTAAAGAAGCTGGATGTATCCAAATCCGCCGAAATATCGGAGAGCTCCACATGCTGCACAAGAGCCCCCGCGGGGAAATCTGCCACGATACCGGAAAGATGGAATGTTGTGCCGTCCACCCCACTGCCGAGCAGCGTCAGGGACTCCGCACCCCACGCCTGTTTCAGCTCCTCCGCCCGTTGCTGGACATAAGCCTCACCGGACATCTGCGACATGCGGAACAGCAGCACGGCAACCCCGATGAAGCAGAGGGCAAACGCCCCCATCAGGATCATCATGAAGGAGCGGCGCCCCGCCTTGCGCTTCTCGGCTTCGGAGACCAGCACGCGGCGTTTCTTCGTCACACGGACGACCTTGCTGCCATCCGGACGCACGACAACCTCCCGGGATTTTTCCTTGGAAGGCTTTTCGTCGTTGATCTGCTGAATAATACCCCTCACATGAGACGATGCGGTCTCTTCGCCATCCGCCTCATATTTATCATCATACTTGCTCATTCTCTCAATTATGTTGTCAATCCGTCAATGCCGTCTCCGCGGGGCGAGCTCCGTTCAACGAATCTCGGCCGGTGGGATCCACGACATCCACTTTCACAAAGAACAGGAAAGCCTTACGCACTTTCTCGCTTCCTTCAGAACGGAAGAGACGCCCCACCAGAGGCAAGTCTCCCAAAAGGGGGAGTTTATCCTCAAACTTCACGGAGCGGGACTCCTGCAAGCCGCCCATGACAATCACGGAGCCCGGAGCCACGGAGACCTTGGTGTTCTCCATGTGTCGCTTGAAAATCGGCTTGAGGATGTGGTTCTCCGTCAGCGTGACATAGGCAAAGCCCTGCTTGCCGCTGTCCGTCGTCATCACGGACTTGATGGGGCTGCCCCAGTTGATGAAGCCTTCAAAGTCGTTGAGTGTCACCGTCAGGGCCAGCGTCACCAGCTGCCCGTCCTGCGCCACCTGCGCGTCATGCACCTGCACCACGGCGCCGATACCGCCCACGCTGTCCTCACTCATGCCGAAGCGCGTGAACTCCTCCGGGTGCGCCGCCGTCGCCACGGTGGAGCGGCCGTTGTTATTGTTGCCGTTATTATTATTGTTGTTGCCGAGATTGATGCTCATCGTGGCAATCTGCGGCTCGGAGTAGGTCTCCGGATAGAACATCTCACGCACGTTGGTGAAGGTCACCTGCTGCTCCGCGCCGGGGGTAAACACAAGGCGGGGATTATACAGAATGTCCGCGCCCTTCTTCTGGGAGAGACCGCGCATGATCATGCTCACGTCACCCTCGTTCCAGATACCGCGAAGGGACAGAATGCCGGGAGCCTTGGAGGAAGCCATGTTTGCCGCATTGTAGGCGCTCACACCCCCTGTAGCGATGAGGCGCTCCATGTTGTCCGCCGCAATAGCCTGCCCGCCGGAACGCAGGCCTTCCGTCATGGAACCGACAGGCGCATCCGCGCGGTTCTGGGCATTCTTGTTGCCGCCGAGGGGCCACCCGGCCAGAGCAGCCGTGGTGAGAGGACCGCCCGCAGCATACATGAACGGGGTGCCGAGGTTCAGGTTGATGAGCCATTCAAAGCCCAATTCCTTGAGGTCGTTTTCATTCACCTCCATCGCCATGATGTTGAGCACCACGGAGCGAGAGGGTGCATCCAGCGGCACGCTGAGCAGGCCCGCAATTTCCTCTTGGTTGAAGGGGGTGTTGCGCACCGTGAGCTGACGAGAAGCAGCGTCGTAGCGGGCATTGGAGCCCTCGGGGAAAGAGATGCCCATGCCCTTGAGCGCCTGCACGGGGTTCACGCGCTTCACCACAATGCGGGAGGAAGAGGAGGAGAAATCGTCGTCGTCGTCGTCATCACCGCCGACTTCGGCATCAAAGAAGTGCGGGGAGACCGTGTAAATACGCTCCACCATGGGGCCGAAATCGCGCCCGGAGTAGGCGAGCTCCACGCCGAGCGGGGTCACATAGTAGGTGACGCCGAGCTGGCGCACAAGAGCATCCAGCACCTGACGCAGGGAGACGTCGGAGAGGTTGAGATTGACGCGGCGGGACATGATGTCCTTGTAGCCCTGAGAATCCGGCGTGCCGAAGTTGGCGGTCAGGTTGACGGGACGACCGGCGGAAGAGGCACCCGAAGCCTCGAAGCGGCGAATCTGCGCCTGCAGAGCCTCGATGACATCCGTGACGGGGGCGTCATCAAAAGTCACCTGCGGCAGCACGAGTTCATTCAGGGATGAACCGATGCGGCTTTCCGCCTCTGCATCATCCACGACAACGCCCTGCCCTTCAGCGGGCATCGCCATTTCCGTATCGGCGGGTGCCTGTTCTTCCCAAAGTCGATCCACATCACTGAGGGCCCGTGCGCGGTAGGAATCATGAGTCGCTTTCAGGTACTCGGAACGGCGCTTTTGTGCGGTCTCCATCCCGCGGCGAGCCGCCGTGTTGTAGGCATCGATACGGAGCGCAGCCTCATAAGAGGAAATGGCTCTGTCATACGCGCCGAGCTCCAAATAACCATAGCCGAGCTCCAGCAGGCGGTTCACTTCCTCCACATTGCCGATGTGCTGCGGCGTGAGGGCGGGGTTGGTGCGCTCGGGGTCCTCCGTACGCACCAGTTCCTGGCGGGCACGCTCGTTGGAGGGGGAAAGCTGCATCGCTTCCTTCAGGAAGGAAATCGCCTCATCCGCGCGGCCGACGGCGCGGTAATCCATGGCCGTGGCAATCAGCGCATCGGAGAGGCTGTCTTTGATGAACGTCTGCTGTTTTTCCGTAGCAGGGGCCTTGGGAATCACAGCCAGCGCATTGCGGTAATGCTCAACGGCTTGACTGTATTTCTTTTCTGTATAAGCAGTGCGGGCTTCCTGCACCTGCTGCATGGCATCACGGAGTGCCATCTGGCGGCGGGCGGTTTCGGGAGCGTTGGGGGCATCCCCCTGTGCAAAGGCACACGGAGAGAACGCCATGGAGGCCGTGGCGGCAAGAGAGAAAAGGACGGAACGAGAGAAAGAGCTCTTCATAAACCTGTGTCCCCTATCGTAGCAAATTCCCCGCGGGAAGTCACTCAAAAATTGCGTTTTCCCACTAAAAAATCGCAAAAAAAAGCCCCCGCAGGAGCCGAAGGCACCAACGGGGGCTTTTCTCTGCGTCTTCCGTCCGCTCAGGACTCCGCAGAATCGGGCAGATAGCCCTTGATTTTGCTGATGCGCGTGGGATGGCGCAGCTTGCGGAGAGCCTTCGCCTCAATCTGGCGGATGCGCTCACGCGTCACATTGAACTGGCGACCGACCTCCTCGAGAGTGCGGGGGTTGCCGTCCTTCAGGCCGAAACGCTGCTCAATCACGGCGCGCTCGCGAGTATTGAGCGTGTTGAGCACGTCGCCGATTTTGTCGCGCAGGGAGTTGTAGGACGCACCGTCCATGGGGTTCTCCGCGCTCTTGTCTTCGAGGAAATCACCGAAGGACGTATCGTCGGAATCGCCCACGGGCTGCTGCATGGAGATGGGCTGCTGCGCCATCTTCAGCACGCTGCGCACCTTCTCCACAGGCATGCCGCACTCGGCGGAAATCTCCTCCGGCGAGGGTTCGCGGCCGAAGTCCTGAACAAGTTTCTTCTGCACACGCATGAGCTTGTTGATGGTCTCAATCATGTGCACGGGGATGCGGATAGTGCGGGCCTGATCCGCAATGGAGCGGGTGATAGCCTGACGAATCCACCATGTTGCATAGGTGGAGAACTTGTAGCCGCGGCGATATTCAAACTTCTCCACGGCCTTCATGAGGCCCATGTTACCTTCCTGAATGAGGTCGAGGAAGGCAAGGCCGCGGTTCGTGTACTTCTTGGCAATGGAGATGACGAGGCGGAGGTTGGCTTCAATCATTTCGCGCTTGGCATCCTGCGCCTCCTTCATACTGTGGCGCATCTGCTTGTAGTTGTCCATGAAGTCCTCCGCAGACATCCAAACTTCGCTCTCATACTCGCGCAGAGCATCCGTGAAACGGGGATTCTCCGGGTCTGCCTCGCGCTGGCGCAGCAGTTTACCGATGCGCTGGCGCAGCTCGCGGAGCTTCTTCACAAAATCTTCATAGACCTTGCCTTTGAAGGAGAACTCGCTGTAGGTCTCCATCAGCTCCTTGTGGCGTTCCTCGAAATCTGCGCGAGCCGCAGGCACCGACTTCTTGCGACGCTGCGCGGCGGCATAGCGGGCATAGGCGGCACGGGTATCGGCCTGCATGGTCAACACGCGGGTGATGAGCAGGTTGAGCTCCTTGATGTACTTGTCACGGCGGTCGATGTTTTTGTCCGCCACCACGCGGTCGAAGCGTTCCTCGTTGTGAATCACGCGGTCAGCCATGTCGCAGTAGTACTCCGCCACCACACCGAAGCGGTGCAGACTCTCCTGCAGCTTGGCCTCGGCCTGGTCGATACGGCGGGAAATCTCCACTTCCTTCTGGCGGGAGAGGAGGTCCTTGAGGCCCATCTGCTTCAGGTACATGCGCACAGGGTCATCGAGGATATCCATCTTAGCCTCCAGCTTCTCGGCCTCATCCTCTTCACCGGAGTCGGTCATGCGCTGGCGGTCGCTGTAGGAATCCACGTCGGAGGCATCAATGATGTCGAACTGCATGCCGCGAAGTCGCTCCATGATTTCCTCGTAGTCAGAGGGTTCAATCATGTCGTGGGGCAACACATCGTTGATGTCGTCGTAGGTCAGGTAGCCCTGTTCCTGCGCGAGGCGAATGAGTTCCTTAATCTTCTCCTGCACCCCCATGCTGTTAACAAGGCTGCCGCCCTGCGCTTTCAAATCTTCACTGGAAAGCGGGGTGGGAGCAAAGGCATCGTCGCGCACATCCACGCCGATTTCATGCAAGCGTTCGAAAAGGCGGACCTGGTCATCCTCTTCCGTCATGTCAGGCGGAAGGGAGTTGGAGATATCCTCATCCGTCACGAAGCCGTTATTCTTCTTAGCGATGAGCAACAGTGCCTTGAAAGCGTTTTTCAAGGTATTGTCATCGGGGAAAAACTCTTGAAGCTGCTGCGCGGAAACCTTGGGATTGAAGACCATCTTGCGTCCCTTCTTGGGCTTGGGTGCGGGCTTCTCCGCAGGAGCGGGCGACGCGACAGGCGCGGGCTCGGCCTTGGGCTGCTCCTTTTTCTCAGCCTTCGCAGGCGCAGGCTTCTGCTCCGCGACAGGCTTCTTTTCAGGAGCAACAGCTTTCTTGGGCTCTGCTTTCTTCGCAGGAGCCGGCTTGGCAGCAGGCTTCTTCTCAGGCTCGGCCTTCTTCGCGGGCTCCTCCTTCTTCGCGGGGGAGGGCTTGGCCGCGGGCTTCTTGGCGGGCTCTGCCTTCTTCGCGGGGGCGGGCTTGGCGGCGGGCTT
>CALBJX010000016.1 GCA_937893015.1 uncultured Verrucomicrobiales bacterium
GACTTCGTACATCGTACATCGTAAATCGTACATCCCTACAAATCCTCATTTGCCGCTCTCCCCCTTTCGAATTGACAAAGGCGCGGGGGTATCATACCATGTCGGGGCATGAAAACGCTTTCGGTAAAAGTGTTCGCGCTTCTGACCGCCTGGGTCTGCCTGTGGTCGCAGATTCAGGCGGCGGAGATGACGTTCATGCCCCAGTGGCTGCCGCAAGCCCAGTTTGCGGGCTTTTACCTTGCCGCCGATAAGGGCTATTTCGCGGAGGAAGGGCTGGATATCCGCTTTCTCCACCTGACCGAAAACAACAGCGAGGACACCACCTGCGTTGCCGAAAGCGGAAGGGCCGACATCGTGGGCTGCCTGCTGGAGAACGCCGTTGAAGCGCGGGAACGCGGGCTGCGTCTCGTCAACATCATGCAGGTGATGCAGCAGGGCAGCGGGCTGGCCTGTGTGTCCCGCAAGCCCCTGCGCACGGCGGAGGATTTGAACGGCATGCGCATCGCGTGGTGGAAATCGCTCAACCTCGTCTACCCCCTCGTCATCCGCAGGGAACGCGCCCCCGAAACGGAATGGATAGAGGCGGTCAACGGCAACAACCTCTTCATCTACAAGGCCGTGGATGCCGTGCTGGTGTACACCTACAGCGAGCTGCCGCGGCTCCGCCTTTCTATGGGCGACATTCCGCCCGAGAATGTCCTGGATTTTGCGGCGGACGGCTGGAATATCCCCGGGGACGGCATCTATGTGACGGAAGCCTTTTACGCTGCGCACAGGGACGAGTTGCAGGCCTTCGTGCGGGCGGCCAAGCGCGGTTGGGCATACGCCCGCAAGCACCCCGAAGAAGCACTCGATGCCACGGAACGCTACCGCCGCGAGGCGCATCTGGCCACCAACCGCATGTTCCAACGCATGATGCTGGAGGAATACCTGCGCCTGCAGGTGAACCCCGCCACGCAGCGGGCGGATTTCGCCCCGCCGACGCGGGAGCAGTTTGAGCAATGTGTCCGCGTGCTGCAACGCATGGGGCTGTTGCAGACACAGGTCCGCTACGAGGAGGTGTTCCGCCCATGAAAAAGCTCCGCTCCTTTTCCCTGCGCCTGAGCCTGAATGTGATTCTGGCCAACTCGCTGCTGCTCCTCGGAGTCATCG
Source organism: uncultured Verrucomicrobiales bacterium (assembly GCA_937893015.1). GTDB lineage: Bacteria > Verrucomicrobiota > Verrucomicrobiia > Verrucomicrobiales > Akkermansiaceae > Akkermansia. Next base: position 1,153 of record CALBJX010000016.1, read on the forward strand.
GCGTGGTGGCGGTATACTCCTACAAGCTGATCACGGAGGAGGCCACCCTCACGGCCGAAAACATGCTGCAGGCGACCATCAACGACATTGAAAAGGAGCTCTCCGGTGTGGAAACCGCCGTGAAGGGCTCGCGTTGGCTGGCGGAGGAAAACCTCGGCTCTGCGGAAACCGCCCGCCGGCTGCCGCAAAAAATACTCGCTGCGCACCCCTCCATCGTCGGCAGTGCCGTGGCTTATACCAAGAACCGCATGGCGGGGGAGACGTGGTTTGCCCCCTATGCGTGGAAGGACATTGCCACAGGTGAGTTGAAAACCCGCATGCTGGGCGGCGTGGAGTACGACTATTTTTATATGGACTGGTTCCTGATTCCTACGCTCACCAAACAGGCGACATGGACGGAACCCTACTACGATGACGGCGGCGGCGAGCAGCTGATGTGCACCTACGCCCTGCCGCTGGAGGGGGAGGACGGCAGCGTGCACGGCGTGCTGACGGCGGATATCTCGCTGGAGCGTTTTTCCGACCGCATCAAGAAAGTGCACCCCTATCCCCGCGCCGCCGCCATGCTCATCAGCCGCAACGGCACCATCATTGCGGGAGCCAACGGCACCTTGGGCGCTGATACCATCTTCTCGCTGGCGGAAGGGGAGGCCAAGGAGGCCGTTTACGCCATGGCTCTGGATATGGTGAACGGGCGGCGGGGCGTGCGCACGGCCCGCGGCCGGGGGGAAAAGTGGATGGCGGTGTACGGTCCGTTGAGCAACGGCTGGTCGGCGGTCATCTTCTGCCCCTATAGTGAAGTGCTGGCGGGGGCCTCGCGCCTGCTGATTCTGCTCTCGCTGGTGGGGGCGGGCAGTCTGGTGACACTCTTCCTGCTCTGCTATGTCTCCATCCGCCGCCTCACGCGCCCCTTGCAGGCTTTCTCCCGCGCGGCGGAGCGCATTGCCGAGGGCGATTTCCATGCCGAGCTGCCCCGCATCCGCTCGCGGGATGAAATCTACCAGCTTCACCGCTCCTTCGAGCACATGCAGAGCTCGCTGACCCGCTACATCGACGAGCTCAAAACCACCATGGCGGAGAAGCAGCACTATGAGAGCGAGCTGAGCATTGCCCACGACATCCAGCAGAGTCTGCTGCCCACGGATTTCGTGAACGATGAGCATCTGGAGCTGCACGCCGTCGTGCAACCCGCCCGCGAGGTGGGCGGCGACCTGTACGACTTCGTGGCGGTCGGCAAAAAAATCTTCTTCTCCGTGGGCGATGTCTCGGGCAAGGGTGTTTCCGCCGCCCTCATCATGGCCTTGACCCGCAGTGCCTTCCACCATCTCGGGGCCTTGGGGCTTCCCTTAGAGCGCATCACGGAGCATGTGAACGACACCCTCTCGCAGAACAATGATTCCGCCATGTTCGTCACCCTGTTTGTCGGCTGCCTGAACACCGAGACAGGCGAGCTGGAGTTCTGCAACGCGGGGCACAACGCCCCCGTGCTGGTGCCGCCGGAGGGCGAGCCCGCCTTCCTGAACACGGAATCGAATATCTGCCTCGGCATCCTCCCCGGCTACCGTTTCCTGCCGCAGCGCACCACCCTGCCCGCAGGGGCCAAGCTGGTGCTCTACACCGACGGCGTGACGGAAGCCGAGCGCGCCGATGGCTCCCAATTCGGGGAGGCGCGCCTGCTGGACTGCCTCCGCACCCGCGCCCGCCGCGGGGGTGCCGCCGCCACCGTGAACGCCCTGCTGGAGGAACTGCGCCGCTTTGCCGACGGGCAGGAGCAGAGCGACGACATCGGCATCCTGACCCTTTTCCGCAAATAACCCCCACACCGACATGAGCACCGCCATCAGCCAAGAAGAGAACCATTACACCGCCACCCTCAGCGGGCGCATGGACACCGCCACCGCCGCCACCTTCCAAGCAGAGCTCGCCCCGCTGATGCAGGCGAAGGGCGCGGATATCCGCCTCGACTGCGCAGAGCTCGCCTATGTGTCCAGCATCGGGCTGCGCCTGTTCCTGCTCCTGCAGAAAAGCGTCTCCGCCAACGGCGGCACCCTGGTGCTCACAGGCCTGAACCCGCAGGTGAAACAGGTGTTCGACATCACCGGCTTCTCCAAAATTATCCGCATTCAATAAGGCATGAACAAACGCTATTCTCCCCTTGCAGGCCGCGCCGCACTCATCATCGACGAGCTGATGAGCGCCCCCGCCATGCCTGCGGACGAGACCCTGCGCTTTCAGCTCCGCCTGGCCATCGAAGAAGCGGTGGAAAACATTATTGCCTACGCCTATGCGGATGCCGCCGAGCCGTGGCTGGAGGTGCGCGCTGAGCGACAGGGCGGCAGCCTCGTCATCACCCTGAAAGACGGCGGCCGCCCCTTCAACCCGCTGGAACATGAAACCCCGAACCTCTCCCGCCCCGCCGAGGAACGCCCCGTGGGCGGGTTGGGGATTTTCCTGACCCGCCGCATGACGGATGCCGTTTCCTATGCCTACGAGGACGGCTGCAACATTCTCACGCTCACCAAACATCTGGACTGATGCAACTCACGGAACAAACCTTCAGCGAATTTCTCGCCGCGCGCGGCAGTCTGAACACGCCCGCCATCGTCGAGCTTGACTGCGAATGCACCTACGCGGAGCTCAACCGCATGGCGGACGGCTTTGCCGCGCTGGCTCGCCGCATGGGTGTGCAGCCGGGCGACCACGTGGCCCTGTGGGCGGAAAACTCCATCCGCTGGGTGGCGGCCTTCTTCGGCATCATCCGCGCGGGCGCAGTCGCCACGCTCATGAACTACAGCCTGCCGGGGGAGGATATCGCCACCCTCATGCGCGAGACGGATGTCACGCACCTCTTCTACGGCGGCAACCGCGAGGTGGGTGCCGACCCCGCTGCCGCCGCCCGCACGGCGCAGGCCGCAGTCATCCCCGCCGACCGCCTGTGCGACATCCGCTGCGCCGAGGTGCAGGCTGCCCCCGCCTTCACCCCCGCTGAGGGCGAGGACTGCCGCCGCACGGCCCTCATCATCTACACCACGGGCACCACCGCGCAGCCCAAGGCCGTGCAGCTTTCCGCCTACAGCTGCCTCAACTCCGCCCGCAGTATTTGGGAGCTGGCGGATGAAGGCACCCCCATCGGCAACCGCTCCTGCATCGCGCTGCCTGTGTTCCACAGCTACGGCATGGCGATGATGCTGGGGCAGTTTGACCGCGGCGGCACGATCTACATGCCCCGCCGCTTCCGCCCGGAGGATATCGAAGCCGTGATGCGCCGCGGCGAGGTGAACGACCTCGCCTCTGTCGGCACCATCTACCGCGCCCTGACGGAAAGCCCGCTCTTCATGCAGGAGCTGGCTCCCAAGGTGCGCACCTGCCGCATCGGCGGCGCAGCCAGCACGCCCCTGCAGATGATTCGGCTGGACACGGCTTTCACCAACGGCTGTTTTCTGCCGGGATACGGGCAGACGGAGTGTTCTCCCGCCATCACCTCCACCTCGTCGCGCGACACGGTGGAGCAACGCTCCACCTCCGTCGGACGCCCCATGCCGGGGTTGGAGGTGCGCATCCGCGACAAGGAGCGCGGGTTCCTCCCCTCGGGCGAGGTGGGCGAGGTGGTTGTGCGCGGCTACGGCGTCATGAACGGCTACTACAAGGTGCCGCCCGAGCAACAGCCCATCGATGCGGACGGCTGGCTGCACACGGGCGACTTGGGGTTCATGGACGCCGACTCCTACCTCTACCTCGCGGGGCGCAGCAAGGACATCATCATCAAGCAGGGGGAAAACGTTTCTCCCATGGAGATTGAGCACGCCATCGGCCACGACCCCGCCGTACGCGAGGTCAAGGTCTTCGGTGCCCCGCACCCCATCTACGGGGAGGATATCATCGCCTGCGTGGTGACGGAGAAAGGGCAGCGTGTCACGGAGAGCGCGTTGAAGAAGCTCGTGCGCCACTCTCTCTCGCCCTTCAAGACGCCCTCCCGCTGCCTGTTCTTCGACTCTTTCCCGCTGATGGAAAACGGCAAGCCCGATTTCCGCCGCCTGCGCTTGGATATGCTCAACCGCGTCAAGGCGCTCGTTATCCGCGAGCGTCTGGAGGGCGGCATCTGCACCGCATCCCTCACGCTGAAGAGCACCACGTTCTCCATCGTGCCCGCCAGCCGCATGCTGGAGGAGCTGGCCAAGGGCGTGGGCTTCAGCGAGCCCAAGGCACAGCAAATCTGCCTTGCGGCGGAGGAGATGCTGCTGGAGCGCATTCACAATGCCTACACCGATGTGGGCGATATTTGCATCGAGGTCATCTTCATGCCGCAGGTCATGCGCGTCCGCTTCTCGGATTTCGGCGTGCCCTACGACATCAAGAAAAACCTCGCCACCAACGAGAGTGCCATGATTATCCTCGGCATTGTGGACCACTACACCCGCCTCTCGCTGCCGGACTCCCGCCCCGCTTACTGTCTGGATTTCCTCTACGAGGAGCACATCGACATCGACCGCTTCCTCGCCGAACAGACGAAGGAGTGACAATCCAAGGCTCTCTCGGAGGATGAGGCGACAAAGGAGGATTTATAGGGATGTACGATGTACGATGTACGATGTACGAAGTTAAATTTAGGCGCGGCTGTGCCGCGCGGAATTTCAAAAACCTGTCTGACACTTGTGTCAGACAGGTTTCGTCATCCTTGCGAGCGTAGCGAGCGGAACTCAAACTTCGTACATCGTACATCGTACATCGTACTTCGTACATTCAGTTTGACAAACTGCTCATTTGTCGCTCGCTTCCCAAAAATAGCCGCACCCACTATTGACACCCGACTCCTTTTCCCCTAGAATGCCCGCCGATGAAACGCCGTTCGCTTCTTTGCCTGTTTCTGTTCGCCGCCCTGACCATGATGCTGAACTCCTGCATCACTTCGGATTTTGACCGCATTCCCCGAACCGAATTCATCACCCACTACGAAAAGCCGGAGGAACACCGCTTCCACTTCGCCAGTTTCTGGGATATCACCACCAACGAGGGGTGGGATGAGCGTGTGGAGAAATCCCAAAAGCTCTACATCAGCGGGGTCACGCTGGATTATTACCAAGGTATGCCCGCTACCCCTCACGCCCGCGCCGAGATCGAGGAGCTACGCGCCTACTTTGAGCACCGTCTCCGCACCAAATTCGCCGAGCTCGCCGCACAGGATAACACGCTTGACATGGTCAATGCCCCCGGTCCGGGGGTGTACACCGCGGAATACGCCCTGCTGAGCGCGGCACCTGCCCGCATCGTCAAGAATGCCGCCATGTTAGCATCGGGCTATGTGGTGAAAGGCGGCGGTATTGCAGCCGAGCTTCTTTTCGGCAGCAAAGAGGACACCGGCTACATCTCCTTTGCCTCCCGACTGAAAGATGACATGGGGCGCGTGATTGCCGAAACGGCGGATTTTGAATACGGCACAGAATCCCTGACCGGCATGGTGCTGGTGGACACCAAAAACTTCCGTCCCTACGCCTACCAACGCCAAAGCATCGACCACTGGGTTGATGAGTTCGGCAGGCTGTTCACCACGCGGCACGAGGTCGAGGTGAAAAAGCCTCTGTTCTTCCTGAACCCCTTCTGATGCCATGGCCGCGCGGCGTTTCGAGGAACTGGACATTCTGCGGGCCCTGCCTATCCTGGGACTGCCGCTCGCGCACCTGCTGGAGGAATGCAGCGAGTACGGCATCCTGCAGCCGCAGGTGGAACACGGCATGGCGTTCTCCTATGCCCTCTTTGCGTGGGGGGCGCCCATCTTCATGTTCCTGATGGGGGCCAACTGGTGCTTCTCCCGCCGCACCTCCCCCGCCTATCTGGTGCACCGCGGCCTGCTCCTGCTGCTCACGGGCGTGCTGCTGAATCTGGTGCGTTTTGTGCTGCCCTCCTCCGTGGGGCTGATGCTCGGGAATGACGAGCCGTTCTTCTACTCCCTGAGCATGGTGCTGTGCAGCGACATTTACGATTTTTCGGGTGCCGCCTTCCTGCTGATGGCCCTCTGCCTGCGCCTGAAGCTGCGCCCCGTTCCCCTGCTCACGCTGGCACTGGCTCTGCTCACGCTCGGCAACGGCGTCTCCCTGCCGGCGGGCACCAACGAGTACCTCCTCTGCTTCCTCGGCCGCTTTGTCTGGGTGAACAGCTGCAGCTACTTCCCGCTGGCAACGTGGTTCATCTTCCCCGCCGCGGGCTATGTCTTCGGTCGCATCTACCGCGATTTCTCCACGGAAGAGGCGCGCGCCCGCTTCTGCCTGCAGCTGATACCCGCGGGGGCCGTTGGGCTGGCAGCCTGTGTCACGGCTCTGCATGCCTACGGTCATTCCGCCTTCACCATCTATGCCAGCCCGGTGAACCATTACATCACCGACCTGCCGAACGCGGCCATGATCCTCTGCACCACGTTCTTCAGCATCGGGCTCTTCTACTACCTTTGCCGCCTGATACAACCCACGCGGCTCAAGACCGCCTTGGTGGCCGTTTCCAAGGTCATCATGCCCTTTTATATCATTCAGTGGGTCATCATCGGGTGGTTCAGCACGCTCTTCCACCTGCTCGCGCCCCACCACAAGCAGGTGATGGGCTTCGACACCTTCATCCCCGCCACCGCGCTCATCATGCTCCTGTCCGCCGCAGGTGCCTTTGCCTACAGTGCATGGCTGCGCCGCGAGCGACACACCCCAACCCCTCCGCACCGCGGCCCGACTCTGCCGTGCAGACGTACTGAGAGCAGCGAGACAAATGAGGATTTGTCGAACTGAATGTACGAAGTACGATGTACGATGTACGAA
>CALBJX010000017.1 GCA_937893015.1 uncultured Verrucomicrobiales bacterium
CTACAGCATTCAAAATGCTGTATACTTCCCCCAGTTCAACAAAGGGCGCGGTGTACCCGCACCCAGACTCAATTTTACATAATCGACTCATACTCATGAAACTGCGACTTCCGAAACAACTCTGCGCGGCGCTGGTGGCTGCCACCTTGTTGCCGACTGCCATGGCAACGACATTGAGCGATGCTACGTTGAGTATTGACTCATTTGATACTGCGACCATCGGCAAGTTGAAAGATGCGGGCTGGACATTCGCTAATGTCTCAGGCACAAATGACGGTTTCTTCACCACGGGTTCCTCGGCCGGTGTTATTACTCCTGCAAGCGGGACCGACCTGACAACGAACGTTATAAGTGGTGGCAATCGATGGACGTGGTCCGGCATCGTTACTGTGAAGATTTCCTCCCTGAAAAATGCAGAATTACTACATGGCGGTACGGGGGCAACAGGGGCAAGTGCCGGTATAGGTCTGGGCGTAACGGGGGTGGCTGATAATCAATCCGCCGCCAAGGTGACAGGTACGTGGCAGAACAATGCTTATCAAAATACCACTTCTACTGAGTTTAATCCCTCTGACTATGACAATGGAGACGGAACGATTACGCTGGGCGTGATTTTTAATGGCGGCAATGGCACAACCGTATACGTTGGCAACAACGTTTCCAAAGGAGATGGCGGGCTTCGTTGGAACACAAATACTGAGCATGTGTATCTTTCCGGCACCTCCGGCATTATCTATGAAAGTCTCTACTGGTTTGATAAGGCGCTGACTGCAGATGAGATGAAAGCAGCCATGGCCCAGACCGGCACCAACACTCTGACGTGGCTCGGCGAAGGTGAACGCGCCACATGGAATGCCACGGATGCAATGTGGCTCGACGGGGAAGAAAGCGTAGCCTTCACCACCAGCACAGGCACAAAGCGCAACACCGTCGTCTTCGGGGCGGAGGGGGTTAAGAATATTGATGTCGTCGGCGATGTGCAGACGGCGGCAGGTGTGCGTGTGGATTCCGGTAACTATTCGTTCACGGTGAAAGATAATGCCACCCTCAAGCTCAACCAGTTGACGGTTGCCAATGGTGCAACGGCCGCATTTGCAACGGAAGGCAGCGGCTCTCTTGAACTGGATGGCACCATCGGCGGGCAGATTACGCTCACCAATGGCGCCGTCGTGAAAGACTATGCTTATGTCACCTCCGGCAAGCTTGAGCTTGGTGCCGACAGTGCTATCGTCGTGCAAAACGGCGGTGTGCTGAATGTGGCTGCCACTCAGAATGGTAGGGAAAGCTACGTTCATGGTGCGGTGGAAGTGCAGAACGGCGGCAAGCTGATTCTCCGCGGTAAGGATGCCACGGGTTACAACGGCGGAGCTAATTCGATGAAGAAGATTACCATTGCCGAAGGCGGCAAGCTGGTGTTTGATTTCAACAACAACGATAACGAAACCTTCGCCGGGACGCTTATCCTCGATGGTAGCATCGAAAATCACAACACGGCCTATTACAGTCGCTTGGATATGTTCGGCGGCTCCGCAAAGATTCAGGTCAGCGATAACAAGCAAGCATCCCTTTCTTCTGGCGTGATGCTGAACCTCCGTCAGAACAACACAGAACTCAATATCGGCAGCGGCGCCAGCCTGACTCTTAACAGAGGGTTAAAGGGTGAAGGCACCGAAGGCAACGATATCATCAACAAGACCGGTAACGGCAATCTGATTATCAAGAACACTGTTGACATCAAGGGCATCACCCTTTATGACGGCACTATCACGTTTGAGGGTAACGGCAGCATCGGCGCCATTACCACCAACGAGCATAGCAGCAGAGACTATTTCGATCGCCACATGCTGGTGAAAGAGGGCGTCACTCTCAGCGCGACAAGTCTGACCAACTCTTGGAGCATGGGAACCATCACAGTTAATGGTACGCTCAATTTCAGCGGTGAGGTTAGCACCTCTGCCGGCGGTAACGGCGGACGCGAAACGGATAACCTTATCACGGGTACCGGTTCCGTCACTGCAGCTTCGCTGACAGTCGGCAACGTTTCCTCTGCCAACATCGGGGTGAAAAACTTCACGGTCACAGGCACCTCCTCCATTGGCGGCAACGGACTGCATGTTTTGGATGGTGCTACGCTCAACATGCAGGGCGGCGCAACCATCAGCAACACGCTGAGCATCCGCGGCGGCTCCGTTAATCTGACAGGCAATGTCAACAACGCTCTTAACGGTACGATTGAGTTCACCAAAGCCGGCAGCGCGCTGACCTTTTCCTCCGGCGATCAAAAGCTCAACACTCTCGATTTCTCCAAGGGGCACGCTGCCGGCGGTACTGTTACCATTGCAGGAGATGCACACGTGACAGCCAACAACATGTGGCAGAATGAAAGTGTGGCTATCAAGCTGAATCAGGGGGGCTCTCTCGCGACGGGTAACATCGTCATAACCGGTCTCAAAGGAGGCGGCGCGATTGCTTCTGCATCGACCAGTAGCGATAACAATGACAAGTACGGTATCGGTAACACGATGTACACCCTTTCCGGTGTCGGGATTTCCTATGCCGGCGGTTCTGACATCACCCTTGCCAACAAGCTCAATGGCGTCAGCCTGACCAACGACAGCACCCACGCCATGACCGCAACCAATGTTCAGGCTGTTGCAAATGCGTTGCGCGATGTGAACGTGAACCAAGGCAACATCACTATCAAGAACCTCTCAGCTCAAGTCACGTATGAGCTCAACAACTTGGTTATGGCCGGTTCCAAGACGGCAGCCTTCTACACCGATGCCAACGGCACAAATGAAGGCAATATTGCCGTCAGCGGCACGCTGACCGCGGGCAACGGCGCCACGCTCAACGCCAACCTCACCATGAAGGGCGGCTCCACCATCGCTGTAAGCGGTGAGAACGGGCTGCACATGGGCAGCAGCGTCACCCTCGAGCAGGGCAACGGGAAGATTAACCTCAGCGACAACATCATCAACGGCCTCAACAGCCTGACAGTGGGTGAGGGTCTGACGCTCTTCTCGGGTGTGGATGCGTTCAACATCAACGGCGCGACCTACGATGCCGGCACCACGTACAAGGCAGGCGACTTCTTCAACCTCAGCAACAGCGACGTAGCGGTCACCCGTCCTTGGGACTTCGTGGTGAAATACACCGCCAATGCAGCCAGCGACGGCGGCGTGGTTTCCCTGTGGATGGAGACCCCCGAACCCGCCACCGCCACGCTGAGCCTGCTGGCGCTGGCCGCCCTCGCTGCCCGCCGCAAGCGCAAGTAAGCATAGGCAGCAACCAAGCAAAAACTTCCAAGCCCATCCCGCCGCTGACGGGGTGGGCTTCTTGTATCGGGCTGCATGCAACCGCCCGCCAAGCCCGCTGCGCGCACCTCCCATCGGGTTGCATGTAACCGCCTACCTTGGCCCCCGCCGCGCACCTCCCATCGGGTTGCATGCAACCGCCTACCATACCCCACGCCGCGCACTCCCACGGGTTGCATGTAACCGCCTACCTTGGCCCCACGCCGCGCACTCCCACGGGTTGCATGTAACCGCCTACCTTGGCCCCCGCCGCGCACCTCCTATCGGGTTGCATGCAACCGCACACCAAGCCCGCGCCGCGCCCCTTCCCGAGGGTTGCATGCGGCCCTATCAGAATGAGCGAAGGTGGGAAATTGTGCTTGAACAATCAGATGTGATTTGTTAGATTGTCATCATGCCCGGAGTTCATGCAATGGAGAAAAGGCCGCTGACTGTGTGGGTGCCGGCGGATGTGTATGCGAAGTTTGCGGCACTCGCCAAGCGGCATGGGGTACCGATGTCGGAGATGTTGGCGCGGGTGATGCGGGATGTTTCTCAGGATGAAAAGTTGTCGGAGGCCCAGGAGCTGGAGCTGCGGCGCAGGCTGCGCGACCGGACTGTGACTGTGGCTGATGTGGCGGCGGCAGTGGCACTGGAGGCTGCAGCGACAGTAGCAGACGTGGTGGATCATACACTGCTCACCTATCCCTCCATCACGAAAGCCCTCCATCCCGCACCATGGCATAAGCCGCGCCCGATTCCCAAGCTCGGCAGTCGCAAGAAGAAGGGGAAATCCTGAATGTTGGTAAGCGCACCGACATGCGCCGCCGAAGCCCGGCGGAACAGCCTTTGGGCTTGTGTCTGCAGATGGGTTCGGATAGAATACCTCCATGCCGGATTCCCCTGAAACAACGGAACGTTCGAAGGATGCCCCCCTGTGTGCCGAGGAGGCCGGGGATGATGCGTCCGCTTGCGGGGAGGCCCCGGCCGTGGGTGCGGAGGTGCTGGCGGTGTTGCAGCAGGCCTTCGGCTTCGATGCGCTGCGCACGGGGCAGGAGGCGGTCGTGGCCGCCGTGATGCAGGGGCGGGATGCCATGGCTATCATGCCCACGGGCGGCGGCAAGTCGCTCTGCTACCAGCTCCCTGCCCTGTGTCGGGAGGGGCTGACAGTGGTCGTCTCCCCGCTCATTGCGCTGATGAAGGACCAGGTGGATGCCCTGCAAGCGCGCGGCATCCCCGCGGCCGCCATCAATTCCTCGCTGGGGGCGGAGGAGTATCGGCAGGTGATGGCCGCGCTGCAGAGCGGCGAATTGAAGCTGCTCTACGTCGCCCCCGAGCGTTTCTCGCAGCAGGGTTTCATGAACACCCTGCGGCGCATGCGGGTGTCGCTGCTGGCGATTGACGAGGCGCACTGCCTGAGCCAGTGGGGGCACGATTTCCGCCCCGACTACCTGCGGCTCGGGCGTGCACGGCAGGAGCTCGGCTGCCCGCAGACGCTGGCCCTCACCGCCACGGCGACGGAGCACGTGCGGCAGGATATTTTATCGGTGCTGGGGCTGAACGAGCCCGCCGTCATCATCAGCGGGTTCGGGCGCGAGAATCTGGACTTCCGCATCACGCCGTGCGACACGCGCCGCGACAAGTTCGAGCGCATTGCCGAGGTGGCGAAGAAGTGGCGGCAGGGCATTGTGTACTGCTCCACCCGCAAGACAGTGATGCTGGTGTTCGAGGACCTCGTCAAACGCCACATCAACGCCGTGGCTTACCACGCGGGCATGACGGACAGCGAGCGCGCCTTCTCGCAGGATGCGTTCCTCTCCCGCCGCGCGGATGTGGTGGTCGCCACGAACGCCTTCGGCATGGGCATCGACCGCGCGGATGTGCGCTTCGTGGTGCATTTCGAGATTCCCGGCAGCGTGGAAGCCTATTATCAGGAGGCGGGCCGCGCGGGGCGAGACGGCGAGCCCGCCGTCTGCGAGCTGCTCTTCAACCACGCGGACCTCAAAACCCAGGAATTTTTCTACGAAGGGGCGAACCCGCCGATTCCCGTCGTCCGTGCGCTGTACAACCTGCTGCGGGCGCGCTGCTCCTTCGAGACCCACGAGCTGCAGATGACGGCGGACGAGATGACCGCCGAGCTGGGCACGGATGTGAACCCCATGGCGGTGAGCACCGCGCTCTCCATGCTGGTGCATGCGGGGGCGATTGAGCGCTACGACATCCCCGGCACCCTCACCAAAGGAACGCGCGTGTGCGCCCCCGAAAAGCGCTTTGAGGAGCTGGATATCGACCGCAACGCGCTGGAGGAAAAAGCCCGCCGCGACCACCGCAAGATTGAGGCCATGACGCGCTATGCCTACTCCACGGGCTGCCGCCAGCAATGGATTCTCGACTACTTCGGCGAGCAGAACAGCGAGCCCTGCGGCCACTGCGACCAGTGCGACTCGGGCGAAGCCGCCCCCGCCGAAGAGCTGGAGGGCGAGGAGGCCGTCACCGTCCGCAAGGCTCTGGCGGGTGTTGCCCGCGCCTCCAAACGCGGCGACAACGGCGCGTGGGAGGCCATCTACGGCAAGGGCAAAATCATGGACATGCTGCGCGGGGCGAAGAACGCCTCCATGCATGTGTACCTGACGCGGCTCTCCACCTACGGCCTGCTGAAGCACCTGACGGACGCGAAGATGAAAGCGCTCTTCCGCGCCATGCAGGAGGCGGGGCTGTTGGAGCGCCAAGGCTCCGAGATGCCGCTGCTCACCCTCTCCCCCAAGGGCGAGGAGGTGATGATGAGCCGTGCGCCCGTGCGCGTATCCCGCCGCGGCTGGTGCGGCGCGGCGGTGCCCGCTGTGCGCTCGGCCAAGGATGCCCGGCAGGAGCGGTTGCAACGCGCGGCGGCGGCCATCGCCCTCGGGCGGGAGGAGCGTGCGCTCTACGAGCGTCTGGCGGCCCTGCGCCGCGAGCTGGCGGAGGAGTTCGGCATGCCCGCCTTCCGCATCATGCGCAACGACACCTTGCACGCCTTCGCCACCATCAAACCGACCACCCGTGCGGCGGCCTCGCGCATCAAGGGAGTCGGGCCGTGGATGGAGGAGCACGTGATTGACGCCTTCATTGAGCTCATCTGCGACTACGAAAACGTCTGAGGAATCAACAACGCGGGAGTTGTGGGGATACCCGCAAAAGGATTGACGATCGGGCGTACTCAAATCAAGCCGCGGCGGAGCCGAGCAGGAAAGAAGGGCCAAGGACACCATGCGCGAAAAGGCCTGCGAGCGCAGCGAGCGGAATTCTCTCTGCGCACATTCCGTTCGGCAAACGCTCATTTATCTTGATTCCTGTGCCTCTATCGGGTACAATGCCGCGCGTTATGCTACAGGCCGGTATCGTTGGACTTCCGAACGTGGGTAAATCCACCCTTTTCAATGCTGTCACCCGCTCCCGCAAGGCGGAGGCAGCGAACTATCCCTTCTGCACCATCGACCCCAATGTGGGCATGGTGGAGGTACCCGATGCCCGCTTGGCCGTGTTGGCCGAGATGAGCAAGAGCGAGCGCGTGGTGCCCGCCGCCATTGAGTTCGTGGACATTGCCGGTCTCGTGAAGGGCGCGTCGGAGGGCGCAGGCTTGGGCAACAAGTTCCTCTCCAATATCCGCGAAACGGATGCCATCGTGCAGGTCGTGCGCTGCTTTGAGAATGACGACATCATCCACGAGCTCGGCTCCGTGGACCCTGTGCGCGACATCGAAATCATCAACGACGAGCTCATCCTCGCCGACCTCGCCGCCATGCAGAAGCGCATGGAGAGCCGCATCAAGAAGGCCCGCGGCGGCGACAAGGAGGCCAAGGCCGAGGTCGCGCTGATGGAAAAACTGATCCCCCATCTGGATGCGGGCAACCCCGCCATCACGCTGGAGCTCTCCGATGACGAGAAGAAGCTGCTGAAGAGTTTTTATCTACTCTCCTCCAAGAAGAGCATTTTCGCCTGCAACGTGAGCGAGGACGAACTGGCCGATGCCGTGGCAAACCCCGACGCGCACCCCTATGTCTCCGCCGTGCGCAAGTATGTGGCGGAGCACCACAATGCCGAGGCCATCGTCATCTCCGCCCGCATCGAGGAAGAGCTCTCCGAGCTGGACCCCGCGGATGCCAAGGATTACCTGAACGACATCGGCGTGGCGGACAGCGGCGTGAGCGACCTCATCCGCGCCGTCTACCACCTGCTCGGCCTTCGCACCTACCTCACCACGGGCGTGAAGGAGACGAAGGCATGGACCATCCCCGCGGGTGCCAAAGCCCCGCAGGCGGCGGGCGTCATCCACACGGATTTCGAGCGCGGGTTCATCGCCGCCCAAGTGGTGGCCTACGAAGACCTTGTGGCCTGCGGCACCCTTGCCAAGGCCAAGGAACAGGCCAAGCTCCGCATCGAGGGCAAGGACTACGTCGTCAAGGACGGCGATGTCGTCGAGTTCCGCTTCAACGTGTCGAAGTAAGCATCCTGCTTTTCACAAGAACACAAAAAAGGTCTGACGGAAACGTCAGACCTTTTTCGTTACCACGCGGCAACGCCGCGCTTTATTCCCATTCGATGGATGCCGGGGGCTTGGTGCTCACATCGTAGAGCACGCGGTTGATGCCCTTCACCTCGTTAAGGATGCGGTTGGAGGCCTCGCGGAGCAGATCGTAGGGAAGCTGCACCCAGTCGGCGGTCATGGCGTCCTCGGACACGATGGCGCGGAGGTTGGTGGCGAACTCGTAGGAACGTTCGTCGCCCTTCACGCCCACGGTCTTGACGGGGATGAGGCCGGCGTAGGCCTGCCAGCACTTGTCGTACCAATCCCACTTGCGCAGCGTGCCGATGAAGATGGCGTCGCACTCGCGGATGATGTCGAGGCGGTCCTTCGTCACCTCGCCGGGGCAGCGCACGGCCAAGCCGGGGCCGGGGAAGGGATGACGCCACAGGATGTCGTGCGGGATGCCCATGGAGGCACCCAACTCGCGCACCTCATCCTTGAAGAGGAAGGCGAGCGGCTCGATGACCTTGCCCTCTTCCTGCATCTTGAGCACGCGCTCCACGCGGTTGTGGTGCGTCTTGATGACGGAAGCCTTGGACTTGGCGTTAGAGGCACTTTCAATCACGTCGGGATAGAGCGTCCCCTGCGCGAGCATCTCGGCGTCGCCCACGGCATCCCAGAACACGTCGATGAAGAGGTTGCCGATGATGCGGCGCTTCTTTTC
>CALBJX010000018.1 GCA_937893015.1 uncultured Verrucomicrobiales bacterium
CAAACTTCGTACATCGTACATCGTACTTCGTACATTCAGTTCGACAAATCGCTCAATTGTCGGGGAACATGTCCCGCAAATCGTTGAAGCGCAGGGAGGGCGGCGTGTCGAGATCATCGCGCCCGGTCATGCGGCGGCGGGCGGCGTCAGAGGAGTAGGCCGCAGGCTCGGGCGCGGGGCGATCATCCCCGAAGAGGGCGCGGCCGCGCAGGGGCGGGGCCTCTTCGGGTTCCGGCTCGGGTTCCGGCTCATCATCCAGATTAAAGAAGCTCTGGTGTGTCGCGGCGGGGGAGGCAAAGAGGCTTTCCTGCACGGGTTCGCGGGGGGCGACGGGCAGCGGCTCCTCTTCGGGGGTGGTGAACAGTTCTTCCTCCTCTGCCTCTTCGGCATCTTCTTCGGCGGGGGGCAGGGGGGCTTCCGTTTCCGGTTCCTCGGGCAGGATTTCTTCTTCCTCCTCTTCCGGGAAAAGGGGGGCTTCCTCTTCTTCCTCCGGCAGCTCGGGGGGCGGGGCTGCGGCGGCTTCCTTCTCGGCACGCACCACGGCGGCAAACTCCACGGCGTCGATGCTGGCCGTCAGGCTCACGCGGATTTCCTCGCCCAGCTGCGGTTTGACGGAGGCGCCGAAGAACAGGCGCACCTCCTCTTCGCCGTCCGCGGGTTGCGGCAGCCCGGCACGCACGGTTTCCAATGCGGTGCGCAGCTCGGTGAGCGACATGTTGTTGCCGCCCGCTACATGCACGATGACGGTGTGGGCGAAGCGCAGGGAATCGTGGTAGGCCACCAGCGGGGAGGCGAGGGCGGCCTTGGCGGCCTGTTCCGCGCGGCGCACGCCGAACGCTTTGCCGCTGCCGTAGATGCAGCGGGAATCGTTGTTGCGCAGGGCGGTCACGAGTTCATCCAGCCCCAGGTTGATGAGGCCGGGAGAGTTCGCCATGAGGGGGATGGACGCCGTGGTCTGCGCCATGAGGGTGTTGGCGGCGTCGTAGACGGTTTTGAGCTTGTTTTTGCCGTCGAACAGCTCCTCCATGTAGTCGTTCTCAAAGCAGAAGACGATATCGGAGGCGGCGGAGACGGCATCCAGCGCGGTCTGCGCCTGTGCGCGGCGGCGTGCGCCTTCCATGGTGAAGGGCATCACGACCACAGAGACAAGGAAGATGCCTTTTTCCGCTGCCATTTGCGCCAGCAGGGGGGCGGCGCCCGAGCCCGTGCCGCCGCCGAGCCCGACCACCATCACCAGCAGGTGGGCCTCCTCCAGCAGGGCGGCGATTTGTCCGCGGCTCTCTTCAAAAGCGCTGCGGCCCACCTCGGGGTCGCCGCCGCTGCCGAGACCGCGGTTGAGCCCCGCACCCATCTGCAGGAACTCCACATTGCCGTCCGTGTCGGCCAGCCGTTCATCCGGCGACATGATGCAGAGCCGCACGTTCTCCGCGCTGGAGCCGCTGAAACGTTGCATGATATGGGCGCCCGCCCCGCCGAGACCGACGATGACGATGTTGCCCACGGAGCGGGTCTTTTGCTCAAAGGAAAGCATGGCGAAAAAAGGGGGGGGGAAGGGGTGTCCGTGTGGGGGGCGGCCTCAGTGCGTGCGGCGGAAGAGGTTGAAGAAGCGTTGCAGCATGCTGGGGTCCTTGGCGCGCAGGGCGTCGTCATCGTAGCGCTGCGCGTAGCGGATGAGGCCGATGGCCGTGCAATAGCGCGGGTCGGCGAGGTAGGAGCTGTTGCCCTGCTCCGGTATGACGGGCTGGTACACGGGCATGCCGAAGACGTAGCGCGCGAGGTCGTCCAGACCGCGCATGAGGCTGGTGCCGCCGGAGAAGTAGACGGAGAGGTTGCCGGGCGTCAGCAGCTCTGCGGGGATGCGCTCGCGCACCATGTAGAGCGTCTCCCCCAGTCGGTTGCGGATAATCTCGTTGAGGATGCCGCGCGGCAGAGAGACATCGTGCATGCCCAGCTCGCTGCGGTAGCGGGCCAGCGAGCGGTCCTTCACATCGCCGAAGGCGTGGCCCTCCGTGCACTTGAGCACCTCCGCCACCTTGTTGGAGATGCGCTGCTCGGTGAGTTTCATGATGTCGCTGTTGATGGTGTTGCCGCCCACGGGGATGCAGCCGGAGGTCACGATATCGCCGCCCTTGTAGCAGATGAAGTCCGTGGTGCCGCCGCCGATGTCGATGAGCAGCGCACCTGCCTCCTTCTGCTGGCGGGAGAGCACCATCTGCGCCGTAGCCAGCGGGGCGAAGACGAGGTCTTCCACCTCCAGCGGCACCTGGCGCACGCAGAGGAGGGAGTTCTGCAGGCGGGTGCTGATGCCGTGCATGACATGGCACTTCACATCCAGCGTGCGGCCCGTGAGGCCCACGGGGTGGCGGGTGGGGTCCCCGCCGTCGATGGAGTAGCCGCCCAGCTCGCGGTGCAGCACAAAGCTGTCGGGGCCGAGGTCTTTCTTCTCCGCCTTCTCGCGGGCGATGTCCATGTGGGATTCATCGATGATGTTCTCGCCGTCCGGCAGGCGGAAGGAGCCCTCGTTGTTCTCACCCACGATGTGCTCACCCGTGACGGAGAGGAACACGTTGAGGATGTCCGCATCCGCGTGGTCCTGCGCGAGCTGCCACGCATCGCACACGCACTGGCGCGCCATGCTCTGGTCGTTGATTTCGCCCTTGCGCACGCCCGCACTGGGGGATTCCCCCACGCCGATGATGGTGGCGGTGGAGTCCGGGCGGATTTCACCCACGACCATGCAGGTCTTGGTGGTGCCGATTTCGAGGCCGACGAGGATTTTGGATTGTGCCATGGCGGAAGAAGTGAGAGAGGAGCGGTTCTGGAAAAAAGTGGAGGGAGAAAGACGAAAAATCAGCGCGGGGCGTTGAGCTTGACGACACCCTCATCCGGCATGATTTCCGGGCGGAGGTTCACGTAGTGCTCGCTGTATTTTTCCGAGGGTTTGAAGAGAAAGCCCGGTTTGCTGTTGCGCACCTCGTAGCGCGTGGCTTGGAAAAGGGGGTAGGCGCGGTCGGTGGCGGAGTCGTAGGCCTGCTTGTCCAAATAGCGGCCGTATATGGTGTACTCCACATTCTGGTCCTTGCTGTAGACGGCATTCTTTTGCGGCGGCTCGGGGCCGCGGTCGGGCTGGTGCACGATGTGCTCATCCATCATCACGAGCTTGGCGGTGCGCCAGCTTTCCCCGGGCTTGCGCAGGTAGCCCCAGAAACGGGTGTAGGGGACGTAGTAGCGGCGGCCGATGTAGTAATCCCCGCGGGGTTCCGCGGCAATCTGTGCCTCGCGCACGGCGATGGCCTCGCAATCGCGCTGCAACTGGTCGCAGCGGCAGAACAGCAGCGGCAGCATCAGGGCGAGCAGAGCGGGAGCAAAACGAGAAAGCATAGACACATTTCTTTCTACCGCAACGTGCGCGGCGGGTCAAGCAGGAAGTATGTATTCAGCAGGATTCGGAGCCGCGGCAGTCGGGAAAAAACCATTTGATAATGCTTAATTAAAGCAAAACAAAATTTTACATTTTAAACAATTTTAGGCTTGATCTTCTGAAAATCGATAGTATACTCTGGCCGCGCGAATAACTGCTGCATACGACGGGAGGGTACGCCACAAAGTGTGCGTAAGTTATTAATAATGAGATAGTTGCGTACCCCCCCCGAAATCATGAATGCATCGATCAAAGAGACGTTTTCCCTGCTGTGGCGCAGCTGCCTGACGGCGCTGTTTGCGATAGCAGCTTTGCCGGCGGAGGCACAGGATACCGCTGCCCGGGAAGGGGCAGATGAAACGGAGGCGCGACAGCCTCACCTCGCTTCCTCTCGCGGCGCCCGCGCGAAGGCGATGGCGAACTCCCTGGTCGCCGGCGGCATGGAGCCCAAGACGGCCCTGAAATATGCCTATGCCGCGCTGGCGGCGGAGGCCCGCGGCGAGGGCAAGGCGGAAGAGCTGCTGGCGCAGGTGGTGGCAAACATTTCTCCCGCGGAGTTGGAGGCGCTGCTGAGCGATAAGGAACTGGTTGAGCTTCTGGCGACGGAAGAGCGCAGCAAGAGTCTTGCGGATACTTGGGCGGCGATGGCGGAAAAGGTAGCCGCCCGCTGGCGGAATGACGAAACGCAGACCTTCGGCCGCGCCGCAAGCGGCGGCAGCGGCGGCTCGGGTTCCGCGGCGCACCGGCAGATGAACTCCGTCTGGTGGCTGGAAAATTTCAGCGGCAGCATCTTGCAGAACGAAGTTGCTGCGCCTGCTTTTATGCCGCCGCCTTCACCCACGGGGATGAAGTACGGCAAACCTGTTAAGAAAGAGCAGCAGCAGACGGCGGCGACCACCGCTCTCGCTCTGGAGGAAGAAGAGGAGAAAACACTGGCAACTCTGAACACCGCGGCGGATGTGATGACCGCCTCCGCTCCCGCCCTGGCTTCTGCGGGCGGTTTCGGTTCTGCGGGCGGCGGCTCCATGGCCCCTGCGCGCCTGAATGCCGCCCCTGCAGACGGCACCCGCGAGGTTATCCCCACCATGACGTGGAAGGGTGATCCTGCCGCTTTGACGGACGGCGTGAGCGCCACCTTCAACAACGACTCCACCGGTAAAAACTACCTTGACGTGACGTTGACCGACGTGTGGCGCCCGTACGAGATTATCGTGAATGACGCCGGAATCACGCAGACGAACCGCCTGCCCATGGATAAGAGCAACAGCCTTGCCAAGATCGCCTATGCGTTCAACGGCAGCGGCTCCATCGGCGACTACACCGATGACAACGGCACTCTTCACCACACATCCGTCACGAAGCAGGGGAGCGGCATCCTTGTGATGGCCAACGGCGGCAACAGCTACAGCGGCGGCACGGATGTGCAGCAGGGCGTAGTCTATGTGGCCGACCAAGGTGCGCTCGGTACGGGCGAGGTGACGCTGCATGACGGCACGGCTCTGTGGGTGAACTACGCGTGGAACAGAGACTTCGGTTCCTCCTTCCGTAACCCTGTGGTGAGCAATACTATCAACTTGTCGGGCGAGTCCGGCAAAGCTGTTTCTGCCACCGTTTCCTACGGCGATTTCCCCTATCAGAAGGTGCTCGGTAATGATAGCAGCCGTATTTGGCGCAATCTGTACCTGACGGGCGGTATCGCCGGTAATGCGGACAGCCACCTTTTGCTGCAGAGCTACAACTCTCGCTATGGCTCCAGTAACTACAAAACAGACCGTATCCATCTCGGCGGCGCTCAGGTGGAAATGCGCGGTGAGCTGTGGTACGGCGGCTTTATCCTCAACCGGTCGGAGGCTCTGACGGAGGATGAACGCTTTTACGGCACCATCACGCTGGGCAACCGCGTGAACACCTCTTCCCTTACTGTGGATAACCTCAACGCCTCCACCGGTCGTGAGTCGGGCGCCGTGAAGTTGGTGCTCTCGGACGATGTGCTGGAGTATGCCACGCTGGATGCCACCCGCGAATGGAAGTGGTGCCAGGAAAGCACCGGCTACGGCGACAACAACAAGCTTTTGCTGACAGGTGTGTACGCCGGCGGCTCTATTACGCCGACGGCCTCCGAAGCACTACAGAAAGCCTATGCCGCCGCGGGCGGCACGGCAAGCAACTACAGCCAATACGGCCTGCACCAGACGCATTCCAACACCATCCTCATCTCCGACAACAGCAAAATCGGCGAGCTGAAGGCCGACCTCCTCGGCGTGACACAGGATTCCTACCGCGATGCCATTGAATGGAGCGAGGCGCTGGAAGTGGGCATGGTGCGCGTGGCGACGTTGGAAGAAAAAGCCACGCTGACCCTCGGTAAGGAGGGCAGCACGGCGGCCTCTTGGTTCTCCGGCACCGTGGGTTTTGAAAACCTGCTGTGCGACTTTGATGGTGATGGTAAGGACACCATGACCAAGGCCAACATGAACGGCCTGAGCGACACGCCGACCACGAAGGTGGCCATCAATCTCGTGAAGGTGGGCGATAACACCCAGTACATCCACTCCGCCAAGCTGCACAACCTCGATGTGCAGGGCGGCACGCTCGGCTTCAACAATGTGCAGCTGGTGAACAACCTGACGCTGTCGAGCGGCTCCACCCTGCAGCTCGGCGTGCAGAATGAGCAGTGGAAGGACGCGGGCACCATCAATCTGCTGGTGGGCGATAACTCCGGCGATAAGCACCGCTTTGCCGTGGTGACCTCCTCCACGGATGGCAAGGCAAACGACGCGCCCCTGAGCGCCCGCGTGGAAGGCTCCCTGAAGCTCGATAACTCCACCGAAGTGGCCTTTGAGGTGAGCACGCAGGCGCAGAGCTCCGGCGAGCGCATGAACATCGTCCCCGCATGGGTGTATGAAGGCGACAGCCTGCAGGGGCAGACGGATTATCTCAGCAGCCACTCCCTCTTGCAGGTGACGGCGGCCACGCAGCGCACGGATGCCGCCAAGGGCGGCACCCTGACGCTGAACAATGACACCCCCATCAGTATCTCGGGCGTGAACTTCCTGAAGGAGAATTATCACGAGGACGAGGGGAATAAGGACAAGGTCTACTTCCTCGCCGCGGCGGACAAAATCGCCGTGAACAAGAACGGCGTGGTCGGCACCGCCTCCGATTTCGACACCCGCGTCATCACCCTCGGCTACGGCTACTACGGCCTCATCTCCACCATCGACGGATACGGCACCTACCTGGGGGATACCTACAGCACCTATGCGGAGGACAATGCCAACTATCTCGGCCAGGATTATCTGGTGATGCGCGTGGCGGCGGACCCCACCCGCTCGTGGACAGGCTCCACAAAGACCGCCTCGACAACGCACGGCGCGGACGTCTGGACCGCTGCCCCGGAAAAGACCTACCAAGAGTATCTCGACAACACGGGCAAGACGCCCGATTCCCAGTGGAAGGAAAACCGCGCGTATACGGACGGCGTGTCCGTGAAGTTCGGCAACCTGTGGATGCCCGCCGACTGGCAGGAGTATCTGGACACGACCCCCGGGGCGACGGTGGAGGACTTCAAAAAGCTGCTCACCTCCAACCTCGTGACGAAGGTGGAGGGCACGACCTTCACCGAGGCGAACGGCACGCCGGAAGGCAAGGGCAACGGCACGACAGTGACCATCGCCGGCATTGTGAACGGCCAGGAGGGCAGCACCTATGACGGCGTGCGCATGGAGGGCCACAGCGACCACTATGAAAAGGTGATGATTGACGGCACGGTGCGCCCCGGCTATGTCACCATCAACTCCGACTTCAACCTGAAGCAGGCGGACGGCTCCTATGTGACCGTGCAGGATGACACCAACTACGTGTTCACCGACTATGTGGATGAACACGGCGTGGTGCACAAGGGCTGCATTGCCGATGCCTCCGCCGACACGATGAAGGAAATCTACGGCTCCCTGCTGGGCGAGGACGGCTCCTCCACCATGCTGAATGACTGGAAAACGGGTTTGTCCAAGGGCGGCACGGGCGCTCTCGTGCTGCTCACGGAGAACAGCTACAGCGGCGGCAGCACCCTGCACGGCGGTCTCACCGTGATGGGCAACAAGTGGGCGCTGGGTATGGAAGACCCCGATAACCCCGCTGCCGGCGGCGGCAAGGTGGAGATGTCCTACGGCGCGGGGCTGATGGCGGACTTCCTCAGCAAGGATGCCGCACTCGGCGGTGTTGCGGGTACCATGTCCGAGACGACGCTGACCAACGACCTCACCATCACCCACATGGCGGACTATGACAACACGAAGGCCAAGGGCGATGCCCAGTTGTTCAACCGCTACGATTCCATTCTCACTGCCAACACCTTGACGTCCTACGATGATGCCATCCTCACGCTGCGCGGCGTGTCGCTGGCCGAGGATGACGAACGCGCCCGCAAGGAGGGCGACGACCGCCTGTTCTACACCTACGCCAAGTACATCATCACCAACCCCGTGAAGGCGCAGGGTACCATCCGCATGGCGGGCTACCTGTACGGCAACGACGGCTCGCTGGTCGACGTGAACGGCGATCATTATATGAACGGCGACGGCAAGGTGCAGCTCACCATCACGGGCCACAAGGCCGGCGAGAGCTACGATGTGCTCTGGGGCCACACCACGATTGACCTCTCCCTCAACGGCGGTAAGGAAAACGTGCTGGCTATCGGCACACGCATCATTCCCGGCAAGGACGGCTCGGTCGAAATCAACCAGGACGGCGCTACCCCGCTGGAGGTGGAGCTCCACACCCTCAAGGATGACGGCCTGAGCGGTCACAACGCCCGCGTCATCAACGAGGCTTCCGCCGGGCAGATGGACGGGCTGGACCGCACGGCCTATCAGGTGACCCTCAAGCTCAACCCCTCCGAGGATGCCTCCTTCTCCGGCGATATCGGCTTCGGCATGGGCCAGAACGCCGAGGGCGCCGCCATGCCCAGCCGCGGCTACATCAGCCTGGTGAAGAGCGGTGCCGCTCTGCAGAGCGTCGGCAATGCCCGCCTGCTGGATCTCACGGTCAACGGCACCGGTCTCATGCACGTGCAGGAGAGTCTGTCCGCGCGATACATCAGCACCACGAATGCCGGTGCCCAGCACATCCACGTGGGCCATGTGGGCGATGCCGTCATGTCCCACACCCTCACTGTGGGTAAGGATGGTATTCTCTCCTTCGGCAACACGCTTTCTTCGACCTCGAAGCTCGCGGACAATGACCCGCTGAAGAATCTGCAGCCCGGTGAAGGTCTGGCGCAGTATGGTCAGTCTCTTTCTTATGTGCTGTTGAAGGACGGCGCCACGCTCACGGGCTCCGGCAACTGGTACACCGAGAAGTGTATCGCCGTGGCGGGTGGTTCGAGCATCACCTTCAACACCCATAATTACAGCATGGATGACACCGTCTCCACCGACATGGCGGTGTATGGTGACGAGGGGCAGAGACTCCTTGATGCCTTTGATGACAGCCACATCATTTGGTTGCAGAAAGGCCTCTCCGGCGAGAATGTGACGCTCAATCTGGTGAACGAGCAGATGAGCGCGGGTGCCACGGCGGAGGAGCGCGGAAAGGCGACGAAGAACGGCTACTTCATCACCCGCGACCTGAACCAGTACCAGTACGAGAAAAACTCCAAAGGTGAGTGGCTGTATAACGGCTTGGGCGGCAGCAGCACGGTGAACATCGGTGCCCAGACCATCCTGCAGAGCTATGAGTCCGCCGCGGCCGACACAGGGCTCACCTACAACGTGACGGGCACGGATGCCGCGCTGCAGTTCCTCGATGTCAAGTCGGACAAGCTCAACACCTCCGGCGTGACCTCCTATGTGCACGATGCCACGCTCGCCGAGGGCGGCCGCATCATCCTCGGCGGTGCTGTGGCGGCGAACAATGATACGCTGGTGAATACCGATGCCGCGAATGAGGACATCACGGCAGATGCCGACGTCGTCATCACCAACAAGGCGGGGCAGACCGCGAGCGTGCAGAACATGGCCGTCAAGACTGTGAACCAGAGCAAGGACGGCGCGACCTACGAGACCACCCTTTACGCCTCCGGCAGCAGCCGTGCGATGGTGGAGAACGCCGAGATGACCGCCAAGCAGGGCAAGACCCTCGTGCAGGACACGGACATCAACAACACACTGGTGCACCTGCAAAACAAATGCTCCGTCACGCTGGAGGACGTCGTTATCTCCGCCGATTCCAAGGTGCAGGGCGAGGGCCCCGCGAGCGGTAAGATGGGTGCGGATGCCATCGCCAATGGTGCCACTGCCGCCTCCAATCAGACCGTGACCGCCACCATCCCCTCCAACCTGACGACAGGTTCCGTGACAATGACGGATGCCGATACGCGCATCAACACCACCCTCACGAAGGTGCAGAACGTGGTGAAGAACAATGTGCTGATTCAGGTGACGAAGGCCGACCAGCTCTCGCAGACGGATGTGGGCGGCAAGGGCCTCACGCTCGGTCTCACGCAGGAGACGCTGGAGAAGGCCACCGCCTCGGGCGCACGCTACCTCGCCATCCAAGTGAGCGACAGCGGCCGCTTCCTCTATGAGAAGGAGGCCATGCTGGAGTCCGTGAAGCTGACGGACCACAACGGCGTCACCTATGTGAACCCCGCGTATGACTACAAGGTTGTCTCCTCCAAGGAGGTGGCGGAATTCCTCGGCGTGGCTCAATCGGAAGTCTCCGACACGCTCCTCTACATCGAGGTGAGCGAGATGCCCGAGCCGACGACCACGGCCCTCTCCCTGCTCGCCCTCGCGGCCCTCATGGCGCGCCGCAAGCGCCAATGAGCGATTTGCGGGGATGTACGAAGGACAAAACGCGTGGGAAGTAATTCCCACGCGTTTTGTACATTGTACTTACTAGCTGCTCATTTGTCGGGGAGCTCGGCTCCGTGGCTGCGGAGAAGCTCGCGGATGCGCCGCATCTTTTCGGCGTCCTCATCGCTCATGCTGTCGCGTTGCAGCTCGTGCTCCACGCACTCAAGGGCGGTGCCGGGGCTGTTCCGCCATGCGCCCTCCTCATCTTCCTCGTCGGGGATTCGGGTGTTGGGGTCAGCGCCCTGCTTCAACATCCACGCGACGAAATCAGGATTGCCGGAACGGACGGCCGAGATGAGCGGGAGGCTGTCGCCCACGGGGGCGTTGAGGTCCGTCTTCAGGCAGCCGAGCCCCTGCAATTGCTCCGCCAGCTCCACGGCATGCGGCATCTTGCCGATGCTGTACAACAGGCTGTGGCCGTACTCGCCGTGCAGGTCGGGGCGGTAGCCGAGTGCCAAGCCCGTGCGCAGCAGCTCTTCGCCTTGTGCCGGGTCCTTTTCCTGCATCTCGTTGATATAGAGGAGCGCCAGATGCCACAAGTAGTCCCGCTGCGGACATTTTTCCCAGTCCGCGCCGTGTTGACAGAGCAGGGTCAGGTCGGCGATGCGTTCCGCGGGGCTTGCCTCGCTGTTCAGCAGCAGGAAACTCAGCGCCGTCATCTCCGCGACGGGCCCTTCCGTTCGGCGGAATACCTGATTCGGGTCGCAACCATGCTCCAGCAGGTAGCATGCCCAATCGGAACGGTGCATATCCAAGGCCGCCATGAGCAGGGTGAACCCCTCGTCATTCGCCACATCCGCACGGCCTTCCTCCGCCGCACGGCAAATCACTTCCCGCCGAGGCTGCCCCATCTTCTTCATCGCATAGGGCGGGAGGAAACGCTTCAGAAAGGGGTATTCGACATGGCGGTGATAGGCGTGTTCCAACCGCGTCCCCCATGTGGGCCTCGACTCCCCGTCCCGCCACTCAAATGTCCCGCAGTGGCGCCCCAGGCTCTCATGAAATAGGAGCAAGGTTGCCACGTATGTTCTCACCTGAGCCTCCGTTTCCGCCGAGCACAGCTGCTCATCCATGCCGCGCAGCACCGCTTGCAGCTCCGGGTCGCGGCACTCAGAAACGCCCGCATCACCCATCCGCCAGCCGAAGAGCCACCACGCACCGCCCGCCCCCGCCACGGCGGCAAGCAACAAAAGCGCGGCGCACGACCAAGCAAAGACGCGGCAAAGACGCGAGAACGAAGGCATACGAAAAGGAGAGTGCATACGCGAATAGGGGTTACGGATCGGGTGATTCCATATCATATAAGCGCATTCATCCGCATCGTGCGCCGCTTTTTCTCATCATAGCGAAAAAAGGAGCGGAGACAAGGAAAAAAGGGGGAGCGGGGATCTCATATCCTGCCGGAAAAGCATCGGCAAGAGGGAACGGACAAATCCCTCTTTGCCAAGAGAAAGCAAAAAGCCTCGACCCGGCAGGTCGAGGCTTTTGATGCGTTCCGTCGCTGTTCGTTACAGGTCGAACAGGTGGGTGACGGAGGTGTTGTTGTGAATATTGGAGATGGCGCGGGCCAGCAGGGGAGCGATGCTCACGGTGTCCACCTGATCGCCGTAGGCCATGGGGACGGAGTCGGAGCAGAGGAGGCGCTCGATGGGGCTGTTGGCGAGGCGGGTGCGGGCCTTCTCGTTGAGCACGCCGTGGGAGACGGCGGCGAAGATGCGGGCGGCGCCGTGCTGCTTGAGCACCTCGGCAGCGGCGCAGAGCGTGCCGCCGGATTCCGTCATGTCATCCACCATCAGCACGTCCTTGCCTTCCACATCGCCGATGACGGCGTGGGCGTTCACCTCTGTGGCGGAGATGCGCTGCTTGGCCACGATGGCCAGCTCCGTGCCGAGGATGTTGGCGTAGGATTTGGCGTTCTTCACGCCGCCGATGTCGGGGGAGACGACGACAAGGTTGTTCATGTCCTTCACATAGTTGGCCTTGAGGTGCTTCACCAGCACGGGCACGGAGTGAAGGTGATCCACGGGAATCTCGAAGAAGCCCTGAATCTGGGCGGCGTGCAGGTCCATGGTGAGCACGCGGTTCACCCCGGCAGCCGTCAGCAGGTTGGCGACGAGCTTGGAGGTGATGGGCACTCTGGGCTTGTCCTTGCGGTCCTGGCGGGCGTAGCCGTAGAAGGGCATCACGGCGGTGATGCGCTCCGCACTGGCGCGGCGCACGGCGTCCACCATCACGAGCAGCTCCATGAGGTTGTGGTTCGTGGGCGGGCAGGTCGGCTGGACGATGAAGACATCCTCACCGCGGATGGACTCTTGGATTTGGACAAAACTCTCGCCGTCGGGGAAGGCGTTGACCTGAGCTTCGCAAAGATGGAGACCCATCTCCTTAGCGATGTTCTTGGCCAGCTCCGGATGTGCAGTACCGCTGATGATTTTCATGTGCAGAAAAAAGTGAGTGCGCGACTATTCTTGACATTTTTCGGCAAAATGCAATACTAAAAGCACATTCACCCCCTTTTTTTTACGATGACCGAACCGAACCCGAACGCCCCACGCCTGATTTTCGGGCTTTCGCAGAGTGCCGCCGCGGGGGCCTTGCTCTTCCTCCTGTGCATGGTGGTGTACCTTTGCGGGCTGCATCCGTACAACATCATGGATGTGGCACACAACGCCTGCTCGTGGCTGTACAAGGCGTGGAACCACGATAATGACCTGGAGCATGGTTGGATGGTGCCGCTCATCGCCCTCTATCTGCTGCGCCACGCCTGCCTGAGCCTCAAGGGCAAGCCCGCGGCAGGCAGTCTGCACGGCCTGTGGCCCACGGCGCTCGGGGCGATTCTCTGGATTGTCGCCGTGCGCACGCACCAGGCGCGCGTGGCTATCGTGGCGCTGCCCATCGTGCTCTCGGGCTTCGTGTGGTGCTACTGGGGCGGCCGTGCCATGCTGAAGTGCGCGTTCCCCTTCTTCTTCCTCTGGCTCTGCGTGCCGCTGCCCGGCTTCCAGCAGACCACCGTTCATCTCCAGCTCATCGCCGCCAAATGGGCGCACCTGCTGGCGGGGGTCTGCGGCGTGGAGACGATTTTGGAGGGCACGAACGTCTCCTCCGCCTCGGGCAACTGGGATACTTTTTCCATTGTGGGCGGCTGCTCGGGCATCCGTTCGCTCATGGCCCTGCTCATGATTTCCGCCGCGTGGGGCTACTTGGCCGATAAGCTCGCCTTCTGGAAACGTGCGCTGCTCGTGCTCAGTGCCCTGCCGATTGCCGTGGTGGGCAATGCCATCCGCGTGGCGAGCGTGTTCATCTGCGCGGAGTACGTGAGCGAGGCGTTCGCGGGCAAGACATGGCACGACTGGTCCGGGCTTGTCTTCTTCTTCCCCGCCTGCCTTGTGATGCTCGCCACCCTGCATGGGCTGCTCGCGGGTGAAATCTTTTTCCTGAAACGCCGCAAGGTCATTGTCCGCAAGGCCAACGATGAAACCGAACAAAAGGAGGACGCTCAATGAAACAGCTCATCCGCGCTCTGATTCCCGCCGCCGTGCTTGTTGCCATGCTCGGCATGATTGCCCTGTTGCCGCAGAAGGATGTGCTGGTGGAAGCATCCATCTCTCCCGATATGCCCACGGGCAGCGAGCTTGCGGGCTGGTATGGGCAAAAGACGCAGGAGTCCGAGGCCGAGCGCCAGATTCTTGCGGCTGACACAAAGTTCAGCAAGGTCAACTACCGCGCGGCAAGCTTGGATGATTTCAGCTTCTCCGACAGCCGCGCACCCATCATCGATGCCTCCATCGTCTTCTCGGGGCAGGATATGAACGCCTCCATCCACCGCCCGGAGCTCTGCCTGCCCTCGCAGGGCTTCCGCAATCTCACGGGCCGCCCCGCCACGATTGAGCTTGCCAACGGCAAGACGCTGGCCTTCACCCGCCTGTCCTCCGAGCGCCCTCGCTCCGAGAAGCGCGGGGACTCCCTGCATTTCATCCACTATTATATTTTCGTCGGCAAGGGGCACATCAAATCCACCCACCTGCAGCGCGTGATGCAGGACATGTACGACCGCCTCTTTACAGGCACCGTGGAGCGTTGGGCCTACTTCCAGGTCGGTACCTACTGGGGGGAGGATATCGGTATCTCAGAGGAGGAGGCCGATCGCAGCATCCGCCGCCTCGTCTCTTCCTTGCTTCCCCGCATCATCATGTGGCAGGACATGGAGAAGTGAGGCCGACAAATCGTGGATTTGTAGGGATGTACGATTTACGATGTACGATGTACGAAGT